>NZ_JBQFYU010000015.1:0-122552 GCF_056541705.1 Ruegeria sp. AG1
GGACAGGATGTTCTGCAACAGCGGGATCGGGTCTCCGTCTGGGGCAAGATCGGTCAGAGCGCCGGCGATGAAGCCGAAGACAGCGCCTTCGTCGGTTGCGTCTCCGTCAAAGCCCAGATCGACCGCCAGCTGCGTGAAGGCCGCATCAGTCGGAGCAAAGACGGTGATGTCGTCGGCGTCCCGCACGAGGCCGTCCAGACCGGCCGTTTGCAGGGCCATCACAAGGATGTTGAAGTCATCCGAACCGGCCGCGATGTCCACGATGTTGGGCTCATTGCCGGGAATGTCGATGGGCAGCAGGACGCGGTCGATGACCTGAATGGTGCCGTTGGAGGCCGCGATGTCCGGTGCAACGATGTTGGGGTTGTCGATATCGGGTTCATTATCGACCAGCTCAGTGCCCTCCGAGCCGAAAGTCGCACCATCCAGCAGGGTCGTGACCTGATCCGCAGCATCGACCTCGGCCGCCGTTTTGGCACCGGGAGAGACGTGGTAGGACAGGATGTTCTGCAACAGCGGGATCGGGTCTCCGTCTGGGGCAAGATCGGTCAGAGCGCCGGCGATGAAGCCGAAGACAGCGCCTTCGTCGGTTGCGTCTCCGTCAAAACCCAGATCGACCGCCAGCTGCGTGAAGGCCGCATCGGTCGGAGCAAAGACGGTGATGTCGTCGGCGTCCCGCACGAGGCCGTCTAGACCGGCCGTTTGCAGGGCCATCACAAGGATGTTGAAGTCATCCGAACCGGCCGCGATGTCCACGATGTTGGGGGGAATATCGCCTGCGCCAAGATCGTCATACGCCAAACCGGCCCCTTTGACGTTCGACGCGCTGACAACTGTCAAAGATGTGCCCGCAGGAGGAACGTTGCCGAGAAAGGTGAAATTGTCAGGCAAAAAACCGGGTTGTTCGACTTCCACCAGCTTGTAAATCTGACCATCGTCGCCCGAAATCTCCCACACGTTCTCGGCGTAGATCCGGCCGTTGTAGCCGACAGTCTCGTCGCTATCGGCCCTGGTCAGCGTTGCGATTTGCCCAGACAAGTCATCCCCGAATTCATTGAACCTCGCATCGCCTGAAAGGTTCTCGTCATTGTCCGAGACCGAAACTTCCACCGTCGGGCTAAGTGGCAACGTGAATTCCGCGTTCAGTTCGATGCGTCCTGACCCAAAAAGGTCTGCATTCTCAAAAGCGGTAAATTTGTAAGTCGCCATCACGTGTTCCTCCGGGTGTGTCCAAATTGCGTGTGTAATTTTCACACAGTTGACGGACGAAATGTCGCGATGCTGAAAAATGACAAGGGGAGGCGTGGAATTTTTTCACACGAAGCCATAGTGTTTCATCATGAGCGGCAAGCATTCTCTTACCAAGTCGGTTCTGTTCGAACATGCGATCAAGGCGCTATTGCGCCCTTTGACGCGTGCGCTGATTGCGCAGGGGATGACCGCGCCACAGCTCTACCGCTTTGTAAAACAAAGCTATGTGGACACTGCCTTAGAAGAGCTGGGCCTCGAGGCAACGGACAGTCGGGTCAGCGTGATGACAGGTGTTCATCGTCGCGACGTCAAGGCGATGCGGGCCCATGATACGTCCGACATCAAACCGGTTCAGCGGCGCGTTTCTACACTGGCGACTGTTGTTGGACGCTGGATGACTGATCCGAAACTCACGGATGAATCGGGCCTTCCAAGGCCGATGACTCGGGCCGAGTTTGATCAGCTGGCCGCCCAAACCAACCGCGACATTCGCCCCAGAACTATCCTAGACGAACTTCAGCGTCAGGGTCTTGTAACCGATGACGACGCTTTCCTTACGCTTAATCCCAAGGCCGTTTT
The DNA here is from genome assembly GCF_056541705.1 of Ruegeria sp. AG1. NCBI lineage: Bacteria > Pseudomonadati > Pseudomonadota > Alphaproteobacteria > Rhodobacterales > Roseobacteraceae > Ruegeria > Ruegeria sp. AG1. Next base: position 1,831 of record NZ_JBQFYU010000015.1, read on the forward strand.
CGGCCCCGAAGATCTGGATCAGAAGCTCGATTTTTTCGCCCGTAACCTTGGTGATCATATGGAGGCCGCGGTCGATAACCTTTTGGCTGAGACCCCGCCTCATTTCGAAAGGGCCGCATTCTTCAACTGCCTTGCAGAAACATCATTGGACGCGCTCGAGGCTGAGGCCCGCAAGACCGGTGCAGAGGCGCTGCGCAAAGTGGCGCAAGAGGCCGCCTCATATCAACAGGTCGACCACGAAAGAAAGTCGGCCACACACCGTTTTCGATTTGGTATCTATTTTTATCGAGAAGACGAAGAAGAGTGAGTTTACTACGATGACCAGTTGTCGCCCCAATCGCAGAACATTCATGTCTTCCGGGTTGTGCGCAACTCTGTTGCCGGGCGCGGGGTGGGCGCAGTCGACAAAACGCGATGTCGAAGGTGGTCTTGGGGGCACTGGGATTGTTGGTGTTCTGGTAGATTTTGGCAGTTTGATCCTAGCCGGTCAGACCGTTCAAACAGACGAACAGACCCGCGTCGAGACGCGATTTGGACCTTTGCCCGTTGATCAGTTACGTGCGGGGGACAGCCTGACAGTTGAGGCCGAGCGTTTTGCCTCGGGCAAGGTGATCGCGCGGCGAGTCGAGCTGACTTACCCGCTTGTCGGGGCGGTGACCGCGTTTGACCCCAGCGAGGGCACGCTAGCAGTCAATGGTGTCGCTGTTTTCGTAGAAACGCGGATCACGGGGTTTGGCATTGGAGACCGAGTGGCTGTTTCTGGTTTGTGGCGCGGGGATACTGTTGTTGCCAGTCGCATTTCCAAGGCTCCGGGCCTTTTGGATTTGGTGGCAGGAACGGTTGGTCGCGGCTATGTCTCGGGTGTGCAGCTTTCCAGCGGAGCAACGACCTTGGGGCAAAGCGGGCGATTTGCGACGGTTCTCGGGCACTTTAATCCGGCGAAGGGCACGATGGACGCGCAGAAAATTGAATTTGACCGCTTTACCGGCGCTGCAGGGCCGCTCAAATCACTGTCTGTCGAAGGCTGGTTGGAACCAACCAGTGCAGCTCCCGGTTTTCGGATCGCCGGATTGGGGCACAGTTTTGCAAGAAACCTAAACCTTGCGCCGTTTCAAGACCAGCGGGTTTTGTTCAGTGGTCCCTATACGGGCCGTTTCGCAGCAAATTCGGCGTTGGTTCTTCCCGATAACCCCGGCGCGCGGAGGCGGCTGCTCTTGAAAACAAGCCTGTGAATCAGATAGGGCGTCTGACTCTGCCTGCTTCTCTGGTTTCGCCATCGATCAGATGCACCGTGATCTGCCGCCGTTCTCCATCATAATATTGCGTCCCTTCAAGAATGAAGTCGGCGCCCAGTTGGTTGACAATTTCCGAGGCACTGTCAGACGAATTCGAACTGGTCTCAGTGTGAGGCGGAAACCGCGATCCTAACCGGAACAAAGTTGACGCCACTCGCTAAGAGCGGCGGCGCGGGTCAGCTTGAAAGAATCTCTGCTGATCAGCGATCTTTCCTGGTTTAAGTGGTTGTAGACGGAGGAATGGACGGCGGCGAATTTCTGTAAACTTCGCATGCGCCTGAAATGTTGCATCGCGCGTTCGCGTCGTCGAAACGGGAGTTGCGAATTCTCGACGCGGTTGTTGAGCCACCTGCCCGTCCGTTGTTTTTCAAGCGCGCCCATTTCTCTGAGCGCGGCTCTGTATGAGGCGAAGCGATCCGTGACGACATTTTCCACTTTACCGTGTCGCTTCATCAATTTCTTGAGGAATTTCAACGCGGCCCGCTTGTTTCGATGTTTGGTGACAACAGCTTCCAGCACCTCACCTTCGTGATCAACAGCGCGCCAAAGATAATGCCGCTTGCCATTCACCTTCACAAAAACCTCATCCACGTGCCACTTCCATTTGGAGTATGCTCTCAAATGCTGAACACGCTTTCTTAGGATCTCAGCAGCAAACATTGGGCCAAACTTATTCCACCAACACCAGACAGTTTCGTGGCTCACGTTGATACCTCGCTCATGCACCTGATCCTCGACATTCCGAAGCGAGAGCGGAAATCTGATGTAAAGCATCACCGCAAGGCGGATTATCTCAGGGCTGGTTTTAAAGTACTTGAAAGAGGCAGGTTTTTTCATTTCTAAACGCTGCGCAACCGCGCTGCCCTGCTTAAGCACTGTTAATCTGACGAGACTCCGCTTGGCGTTTTAGGTGCGTCGAATCCTGCTAAATGCCAGCTACGGCACAATGTTCTGGTTCACGCTAAACAGGTTGCCAGGATCATATTGCCGCTTGATCGAGAGAAGCCGGTCGTAGTTCGTACCATAGTTAGCCTTCACCCGATCTCCGTCATCATCGTCCATGAAGTTGATGTAGCCTCCCAGTTCGGAATGCGGCGCCAAGGCATCAGAATAATCACGTACCCATTTGATGTTCTTTTCGTCATCCGCGGGATCATTCGAAGCAGCCAACATCACCATCGAGAAGTTTGCATCGCGGTGCCCGAAAGCGGTCGCATCGGGTGCAACTCGCTTGCACGCGCCATCAATCGGATAAAGGTGCATCGAGGCGCTGACACCCGGGGCGTTCGGTCCGTGTCTTACATGCTCAGCAATAGCCGCGTCGGTCAATTCTTTGACGTAGTTGCCCTTCCAATATTGGCGGATCCCTTTTGGGAAGAGACCGTCAAATGCCGCATTAATTGCCGGGAACGGTACCGGGCCAACATGTTCTGCCTTGACTTCTGCAACGTCGTGGAAGGGCTTGAACATCTTCTCACCCTCTGCAGGGTCACCCGCCCAACAGGCTACAAGTGCGACAAACATATCTCCGTGTCGGTCCTCAGGAATAAACGGGAGCGGGGGAGCAACTTGGAACGCTGGAAATCCACCCATCTGTTCCGGCGCGTCTTTGATGTACTCGCGGAAGAACTTCAGGATGTTTTCGGTCTCGGACACTTCATAAAACATTGGTCCCCAATAGACCGTATCGACCGGGTGCAGCCGATATTCAAACGAGGTGCATACGCCGAAATTACCGCCGCCGCCTCGGATCGCCCAGAACAGATCGGCATTTTCGTCGTCGCTCGCGATCACCAATTTGCCATCGGCCGTCACGACATCCACCGAAATCAGATTGTCGGCCGAAAGACCGAAGCCGCGGGTTAGATAGCCCACGCCGCCACCAAGGGTCAGACCGGCTATACCCGTTGTCGAGATAATCCCACCGGGAGTGGCAAGTCCGAATGCGTGTGTAGCGGCATTGATATCGCCCCATGTCACGCCCGCCTCAGCCCGTGCCGTGCGTTTCACAGGGTCCACCCTTACTCCACGCATCCCAGAGAAGTCGATGACGACACCATCATCAACGGTACCGAAACCCGGCCCGCTGTGCCCGCCACCTCTGATGGCTAGCTTTAGATCGTTGTCGCTCGCATATCTTACCGCCATCATAACGTCGCCAGCATTCGCCACACGAACAATCACTGCAGGACGCTTGTCGATCATGCCATTATGAACGCTGCGGGCGTCATCATAGCCATCGTCTTCCGGCGTGAAGACGGCACCATGAACAAGGTCGCGAAGCTCACTTGGTGATTTAGCAGTCATGTCTTCCCCCTTTATGATACCAGAAGAATACCACAAATGGGTCAAACCAGCTAATTTCCGATGATGAGTGACACTCGATTGCTGCCCGAGGCAAAGCCTTCGCGGTGGGATAAAGTCGCGGACAAATCCAAGTGTCCTTTCTATGCTCGAAGCGGACCTTCGTTGCAGTAGATCCGAACAAGCACTCTGCGGACGGAGCAGACATTCACAGCAGAGGCCGATGCCAGCAACGGCTCATAGGTTTTGGATGGTGATGTCAGACGAATTCGAACCAGTCTCAGTTTGCCGCATAAACCACGAACCTATCCAGAACAAAGCTGACGCCACTCGGCGAGAGCGGCGCTGCGTGTCAATTTGAAGGTGTCACGGCTGGCTAGCGATCTTTCCTGGTTGAATTGGTTGCACAAGGAGGAATGGACAGAGGCGAATTTCTGTAGACTTCGCATGCGCCTGAAACGCTGCATCGCGCGTCCGCGTCGTCGGAAAAGAAGGTGCGAGTTCTCGACGCGGTTGTTGAACCACCTGCCCGTCTGCTGTTTTTCGGTAGCGCTTAGTTCTCTGAGAGCAGCCCGACACGACGCGAAGCGATCCGTTACGATCTCTTCTGAACAGCCATGGCTGTTTCATCAATTTCTTGAAGAATTTCAATACCGCCTGCTTGTTTCGGTGTTTGGTGACAACAGCTTGCAGCACCTTGCCTTCATGGCCAACAGCCCGCGAAAGATAATGCCGCTTGCCATTCACCTTCAAGAAAACCTCATCCGGGTGCCACTTCCATTTCGAGAATGCGCGCAGTTGTTGCACCCGCTTCCGTCTGATCTCAGCAGCAAACTTCGGGTCAAACCTGTTCCACCAATTTCGGACAGTTTCGGGCTCACATCGATGCCTCGCTCATGCAGCAGATCTTCGACATTCCGAAGCGAGAGCGGGAAACGGATGTACAGCATCACAGCAAGGCGGATTATTTCGGGACTATTTTAAAATATTTGAAAAAGGCAGATCTGGTCATCGGAAAAAGCTACGCAACACCCCTGCCCTGCTCAACCAAAGTTCTTCTGACAAGGCCAGATGATCGCTGGCAGCAGCTTAATAAAGACCCGCGACCTTTGCCCTCAGTTTTATCAGTGATGCAACAGTGTCGATTGTGGGTGTTGCGATCCCGATCAGTTGCCCCAATTCCTGCACCGAAGTGACCAGTGCATCAATTTCCATTGGTCGGCTCAACTCCAAGTCCTGCCACATAGAGGTTTTGTGGGCGCCAACTGCTGCCCCTCCGTCAATACGTTTTTCAACATCTACCGGAAACCTGATCCCAAGTTTCTCGGCGATTTCCTGAGCCTCTAGCATCATTCCGCGCGCCACAGACCGTGTACCAGGATCAGTACACAATACATCAAGTGTTGAGTGGGTAAGAGCGGAAATCGGGTTGAATGACAGATTACCCCACAACTTCAGCCAAATTTCGTCCCGAATTCTTGGTCTCACGGGCGCACGCAACCCAGCGGCGGATAGTGCCGCCGAAAACTTGGCAGCGCGGTCTGATTTGGAACCATCAGGCTCGCCCAAAGAAAAACGATTGCCCTCGACATGCTTGATAGTTCCCGGAGTAACGACTTCTACGGCTGGGTAGACGACGCACCCAAGAACCCGATCTGGCCCGAAACCATTCCATTGCACGTTACCCGGGTCCACAGACCGCAGCCTCTTCCCTTCGTAGGGACCTTCCAGTTTGTGGAAGTACCACCAAGGCACACCATTCACCCCATTTACTAGTGTTGTCTCGGCGCCAATCAGCGGCTGCATTGAATCTACAACCGCTGGAACAGAGTGCGCCTTTAGAGTGATAAAGACATAATCTTGTGGGCCAAGATCGGTGGCATTGCCTGAGGCGCGTACCGGCACGTTGATCGGGTCCCGCCCACCCTCAAGGAGGGTCAACCCATTTTCCTGCATTGCAGCCAGATGGGCGCCACGCGCAATCACACTGACGTCGACGTCAGTCTGCGCAAGCTTCGCGGCAACGTAACCTCCGATAGCTCCGGCACCAAAGATGCAAACTTTCATGTGTCTAAGCCTTTGTCAGCCCCAGTTTAGCGGCCAGCCCAATCCGTTGTATCTTACCAGTCGCGCCTTTTGGAATCTCTTCGAGAATGACCACTGATGTCGGCACCTTGAATTTTGCGAGCCGTTCGCCGACAAAATCCCGTACCTCTGCGCCCGCGATCGCCGCGTCGTCGGACAGTACCACCGCCGCCGCGATATCCTCTCCCAGTTTTTCGTGTGGGACGGCAAAACAAACTGCCTGAGCAACGTCCGGGTGGCTCAGAAGGACGGCATCGACTTCGAGCGGGCTGATTTTTTCTCCACCGCGATTGATCAGCTCTTTAAGGCGTCCGGTCAGCCGCAGGTAATTCTCTTCGTCGAACGACCCTTGATCACCGGTGCGAAACCAAAGTTCTCCATCCGCTTCAAAGAAATTATCTGCATTTGCCTGCGGGTTGCTCTCGTATCCCGGTGTCACGTTCGGACCGCTGATAACGATTTCTCCGACATCCCGCGAAGCGATCAACACATCTTCCGTTTCGTGTGCAATCCTGACTTCGGGTCCTGCAGCTATTCCAACAGATCCGGGCTTTAGCTTTTGCGGAGGAAGCGGGTTGCAACACATTTGGTGCGCGGCCTCTGTCATGCCGTAGGCTTCGATGACGGGGGCACTAAATGTTGCAACCAACTCTTCCATAACTGGTGCGGGCAACGAAGCAGAGGAAGATCGAAGAAAGCGTAACCGCGATTGATCAATGATTGATTGGTTTCGTGCAGCTCGGGTCAGAATAGCCTGGTGCATCGTCGGAACTGCCGTATACCAAGTCGGATCAACTTCAGCGACCTGCGAAAAAAAGCTTAGAGCGTTGAACCCAGGGGCGCAGCTAATTTGCGATCCGGCGCCTAAAGAAGCCGCGACTGCTGCGATCAGCCCATGGATATGGAACAGCGGCATGATGCTTAGACAACGATCATCGATTGTCAGTTTCAAAGACGAAGCCACATTTCTCGCAGATGCGTAGATATTTGCCTGCGTCAGAGGGACGATCTTTGGGCGCGACGTCGTTCCCGAAGTGTGGAGTATCAGGGCAACATCATCTTCACGCGGCGCAGAGGTATCAGCGACTCCAATTGGGTCGCGGGACAAAATCGAAAACTGCCCGGCCTTTTGGAAGCTATCGGAAGACGCCCGCAATATAGCGATGCCGAGGTCCGTTGCCGCTTTTACCGCAGGTCCATCTTCGTTTTCAGTTACAAGAAGTGCCTTAGCCCGCAGGTCCTTGAGGTAAAATACGTACTCTTCATAAGTGTAGGCAGGGTTCAGAGGTGCCGTCGTAGCCACTTGGGCAACGGATATGAAAGCCGTCGCCATCTCTGGACCGTTGGGCAAAACGATCGCAACTCGATCTCCACGACCTACTCCGATCTGGTATAGATCCGCTTTGACCTTTGCGCAAAGCTCGCGGAGCCCACGGTAGTTCAACCAAGATCGGCCGGGAGCACCGATAGCATTTGCAGTGCCGGAATGGGGAGCAATCAATTCAGCGACTAGATGGGGCATCCGGGATCCGTTCACAAAAGCATTGGCCTAATTCGCGGAGAGGGTTTGTTGTAGTACTTGCTAAGTTACGTTGACCGTTATGCTACCCAGTTTGTCGACGGCCAGAACCATAACATCGCCACGGCTCACAGGGCCAACGCCAGAAGGTGTTCCAGAAAGGATGACGTCTCCGGCAGCGAGCTCAAAGTAGTCGCTCAGGTAGGAGATCATCTCTGGGACCTTCCAGATCATCTGGTTCAAATCACCCTCTTGCCGAACGTCACCATTCACCGTCAAAGTAATTGGACCATGGTCGAGATGCCCAACTTCTGATGCCTTGTGAATAGGCCCGCATGGCGCAGAGCGTTCAAACGCTTTACCAATTTCCCAAGGACGGCCCATTTTTTTCATCTGCCCCTGCAGGTCGCGTCGGGTCATATCAAGCGAGAGACCATATCCAAAGACATGATCCAATGCATCGTCCACCGAGATATTCGTACCGCCGGACTTGAGCGCAATGAGCATTTCTGCTTCGTGATGCACGTCGGAACTGTGCGGTGGGTACGGGAATTCACCCGAGGAATCCAGATTGTTAGGATTCTTCTGAAAGAAAAACGGAGGTTCCCGGTTAGGGTCATGACCCATTTCAATTGCATGTGCGGCGTAGTTTCGGCCGATGCAATAAACGCGACGCACTGGGAATGTGCCGCCCCCCGCTACGGGTATAGTATGCACCTGCGGCGCGGGAATGACATGACCGGACATCGCTTTCCTCCTCAGCGTATAATTGCCAATGATCGGATTTCCAAACGGCCAGAGACCTTCCGATCGATGCCACGCCAGATACGATCAAACGCGGCTTCTTATGAAGTCATCGCCAAAATTGGGGTGAGTATGCAAGAGCCCCAACCTCGTTGCAGCCCGACCATTTCTAGAATTGGTTGGGCGCGTATTCTACATCAGCCGTCAGATTGCATGCTTTTGGGTAGTACGCGCGAATAAACGGATTTCAGGTGATTCACCATGGCACTGGCGGCAAGTTCCGCGTCGCCCTTTGCGATGGCAGATACGATCGCATCATGTTCCCGAAAACTGGAGTAATTTTCAGCGGGCTTCAGGGTTTCGCGTGGTTGCCCCCAAACAATCGACCTACGAACCGAATTCAAAGTTTCGAAAAAGTACAGAAAAAGTTGGTTTCGAGTAGAGCGGGCTATGGCGTAGTGCAAATTGTTGTCCCACGCTTCGTAGGTGCGCCAATCTTCCGCCGTGCGACATTTGTCAGCGCAAAGCCTCATTTGCTCACGGTCGGAACGAGTGGAATGGAGTGCTGCCAGCCGGCTAAGCTGCGGTTCGATCGTAAATCGCACCGACACAACCTGTTCAGGTTTAATTTGATTGCCCAAATAAGTTACGTCGGTGAGGTTGAGAACCGGTCTGGAACCAACAAATGTTCCCCGCCCCACATGACGCCAGATCAGTCCCTGGGCCTCGAGCTCTGCCAACGCTCTTCGCAACTGATTGCGAGTTGTCCCAAGTTTTGAACACAGCTCACGTTCAGGTGGGAGCCTGTCGTTATGCCTGTATCCCGCATTGTTAATAAGATCGCGTACACGGTGCGCGAGTTCGGTTGGTGCGCTCATATCTCCACCCAATTTAGTGATTGGTTGATTGATTGAAACGCCAAGTCGGAAAAAACTCAAGGGCAAGAGGAAAGCAAGAAACGAGTCGCAGGACAGGTTCCGTGACCACGGCTTGACATAAGCACGAGGGAGGAGTGCCGAGTGCGGTTAGCAACTGTTTCCGTAGAGGGTCACGCCGTTTGCGTGGCAATACTTGAAGATGGCAGCAAGTTGGACATTTTGCGCGCAGCGCAAATGATTGGCAAAACGCTGAACGCCGGTTCAATGCAGCAATTAATCGCGGGTGGAGAAGATACACTTGAAGTTTTGAGATCCCTCGTTTCATCGGCTGAAGCAGGTAGTCTAAAGGACGCACTGGTTTGGGATGACGCGCCGTTTCTGGCGCCAATTCCCAGTCCGAGTAAGAACGTGTTTTGTGTAGGGCGCAATTACGCTGAACACATTGCCGAGGGCGAACGGGCACAAAATCAAAAAATTGGTGTAACAGAGCATCCGGTTTTCTTCACAAAACCGCCAACCTCGATTGTGGCACCGGAGGCAAACATTCTGATTTTCCCATCGGTCTCACAAGCCATCGATTACGAAGTGGAACTGGCAGTTGTGATTGGAAAACCGGGACGAAACATAGCCAAGGCTGACGCATACGACCACGTATACGGCTATACGATCCTCAACGACATCACCGCACGTGACATCCAACGCCGACATGGTGGGCAGTATTTCAAAGGCAAAGGTTTAGATGGGTCTTGCCCATTGGGTCCCTGGATAGTGACTGCTGATGCGGTAAGCGATCCGCAGTCTTTGTCAATTGGAATAACCGTCAATGGCGAACAGCGCCAAAACGGAACTACGTCGGACATGATTTTCGACATTCCGACACTGATCGCATCCCTATCAGAAGGCCTGACCCTAGAACCCGGGGACGTACTTGCGACCGGCACGCCGTCAGGCGTCGGATACGCAATGGACCCGCCTCAGTTCCTGAAAGACGGGGACACAGTGGTTTGTGAAATTTCAGAAATTGGCACGCTCAGGAATACCGTGCGCGCCGTGTAAGTGGCTCCTGCATCTCTGAAGCTGCTGGAAGCCAACCATGCAAGGGAGGAAGACTAAAATGATGAACAGAAGGACTTTCACAGCGTCCTTGCTTTCGGCAGTTCCGGTAGCGGGAGCAATGGGAACGAAAGGTTTTGCGCAGGACTTGCGTAAGATCACTTTTGTGCAGCCGAGCCCATCGGCGATCAACTCATTTCCTGTTTTTGTCGCCATTGGAGAAGGTTACTTCGCAGACGAAGGTTTGGACGTGACCGTCGAGGCGATCAACGGTTCGGGAGCTGTGCTTCAGGCTTTGTCTGCAGGGCAGGCGCATTTCGGTCGCCCCGGACCTGGCCCCCTAATCGCAGCGCGATCGCGGGATGTGGACGCAGTACATATCTACAACGTTGCTGCACGCAGCAACTTCGGCATCGCCGTGCCAGAAGACTCTGACATCCAAAGTGTTGAAGAGCTTCGAGGTAAAGTTATCGGAACAGGTACGGCTGATGGCGCGGAAGTCGGCTTTGCACGCAATGTGATGACCGGAGCAGGCATGAAAGAGGGTGAAGACTTCACTTTCCTGACTGTCGGCGACGGTGGCCCGGCAACTGCGGCTTTCCTGAACGGTGAAATCGGCGCATATTCCGCATCGACAGCTGACACGGCAATTCTGAACCAGCGCGGAATGGCAGTGCGCGACATTACGCCGGCAGAATTTGGGCGTTTCTTCGGCAACGGCATCGCCACTATGGCCGACACAATCGCCAATGATCGGGAACTGGTCGAGGCCTGGAGCCGCGCATTCGCTCGTGGCCATGCCTTTGCGCTCGATGATGCCAACCGCGAAGCCGTGTTAAAGCACTTGGCCGACGGCAATCCGCAGGAAGGCGAAGACAAGGAGTTCCAGTCGGCACTTTTCGATGCCGTGCGTTCAAAAACCATAGCGGCGGATCCAAGCAATGGTCTGGGATGGTATCCCGCCGAAGTCTGGCAAGAATGGCAAGACGCGCTGGTCGCAGGTGGCGAAATTCCAGGACCACTTGATGACCTGAGCGCTGCGTGGACCAATGAGTTTGCTGCCATTGGCAACGAGGCTGTCAGTAAATGAACGCTGAAGTCACCCATGAGTTTTCCGGCGCGCCCTTGGGCACGCCGGTCTACGAGTTGACACACGTAAGCAAGACCTATGCGCGCAATCTGGTGGTCGCTCTCGAGGACATCAATCTGACGCTTCGGAAAGGAAGCTTCACATCTGTCATCGGGTCCAGCGGGTGCGGCAAGTCAACTCTGCTAAAGATCATGGCGGGTCTGATCCCGCCAACTAAAGGACGTGTGATCCTGCAGGGGTTGCCGGTCACTGGGACCCGCCGTGATATTGGTATGATGTTCCAGCAAGCGACACTTTTCCCATGGAAAACAGCTGTGGAAAATATCGTCCTGCCGATCGAGATCCGAGATGGAAAGGCAGCAGCCAAGCAAGCCATGGCAAAGGCTCACGAACTTTTGGATGTCGTAGGCTTGAAAGGTTTTGAAAACGTATATCCGAACGAATTGTCGGGCGGGATGGCACAACGCGCGTCGATCTGTCGAATGCTGATAACCGAACCAGCCGTGCTTTTGTTGGACGAACCGTTCAGCGCTCTCGACGAGTTGTCGCGCGACATGATGAATATGGAGTTGCAGCGGATTTGCCGGGAACAGGAAGCGACCGCGTTTCTTGTGACGCACTCCATTCAAGAGGCGGTGATTTTGTCCGATGAAATCGTCGTGTTGAAGCCACGTCCAGGCAGGATTGCTGAAATTGTTGAAGTCGACCTGCCTCGCCCGCGTACGCTCGATATGATGACGACTCCTAAGTTCGGCGCTATTGTAGACTACATTCGCAGCCTCCTGGATAAGGGAGAAGAAATGTGAGCCAAGTTCAGGACTACTCGCCTTCCGTAAAGGACGCTGACCCCGCAGAAGACACTGTTTGGGAGCAGAAAGTTCACTTTATCGACTCGGTTCCCCGTTGGATTGCGATGACGTTTGTTTTCGTCGTTTTCGTAGGCACTTGGCAGATTGTGACAAGCTTGGGGCTTGTATCGCCAATCATCCTGCCCACCCCGATGGAGACCCTTAGGGACATGATTTTCGTCGGACAAAACCTTTTGACCGGAGGTTACATGCTGGGTGCGCTTTGGATCACTTTCAAGGAGGTCATCTATGGCTTTGCCTTGGCGATCGCGATCGGTTTTTCGCTGGGCGTGCTAGTCGGGGAAACCGCATTTGGCGAAAAAGCAGTGATGCCTTACCTCGTGGCCATCGACACTATGCCAAAAGTCGCGTTCGCCCCGCTGTTTGTGGCGTGGCTGGGGTTCGGCATTGAATCCAAGGTGGCACTTGCCGCATTTATTGCGACATTCCCAATTGTGGTTGGAACAGCCGCTGGGCTTCACGCCGCCGACGAAAACGCGCGCATGTTGTTCAAGACGATGGGCGCGAGCCGGATGCAGACATTGATCAAGATGAAGCTGCCAACTGGCCTGCCGCAGATATTCACCGGTCTCAAGATCGGTGCAGTTGGCGTGATGGCAGGTGCAATTACAGGAGAGTTCCTGGGCGGCGGAAAGGGATTTGGTGAGCTGATACGTGTTGCAGCCTCGCAGCTCAATACACCTCGGGTGTTCTCGTTGATCCTGTATCTCAGCCTCGTCGGCCTGGCCGTTTTTGCAACGGTGGTTTGGACACAGCGTAAACTCGTGTTCTGGCATAAAGAGCAGGTCGGCAGGGATGACTTCTGAACCTGTGAAAATACACTGCCAGGCCCTGCGTGAGTTTGTGGCGAGCGCACTCGAAACGCGAGGTGTGCCAAAAGCGGACGCTGTTCAGGTGGCCTCGACGATGGTGGAGGCCGACATCTATGGTTACGGCACACACGGTGTATTTCGCCTGCGCCAGTACCTTGCCCGGTTGGCGGGCGGCGGTTCTAATCCTACGCCAAGAGTCACGGTAGAACATGAGACTGTTGCAACCGCTTTGATCGACGGAGATGACGGTCTTGGCCATTTGGCTATGTCGGCGGCGCGCGATCTTGCAATTGAAAAGGCAAAAGCGGCCGGAATCGGATGGGTCGGTGTTCGACGTGGCAACCATGCAGGACCACTCGCACTATACGTGCGTCCACAAGCCGAGGCTGGGATGCTTGGCATGGCCGCAGCGGTGGGCAGTGCGAACCACGTTCCGCCCTATGGCGGAAGCGACCTGCTTCTTGGCACCAATCCCATCGCTTTCTCTGCGCCTGCCGATGGCCCTGACCCGTTTGTATTTGATATGGCGACGACTGTTGCCGCTATGGGCAAGATCAAGACCCTGTTGCAGCAAGGTAAGCCTATGCCTGAGGGTTGGATGGTCGGGCGCGATGGAAACCCATTGACGGACCCTGCCCGCAAGTCAGAAGGATTTCTTTTGCCGATCGGCGGTCCAAAAGGATTCGGTCTTTCTGTAGCTATCGGATTAATGGCCGGGGTCTTGAACGGCGCGGCCTTCGGCTCAGACGTGGTCAACTTTACCTCAGACACGACCTCATCCACAAACACAGGGCAATTCGTAATGGCGCTAAATCCGGCAGCGTTTGGGATGGAAAAAGACTTTGCTTCCAATGCGGCCCGCGTCTTTTCCGAAATGCGCGCATCAGCCCCACTGCCCGGTCATGACCCGGTGCGCTTGCCCGGAGATGGCAAAACGGCCGCAGCTGAAGCCCGTCGTAAAGACGGTGTAAGGCTTAACCCCGCTCTTTGTCGTGATCTCAACAAACTAGCCCTGGACTGTGGGCTGACACCCCCATTTCCAAGTCTCAGCACTGACTAGCGGTCGATCCGTGAAAAGTTTGTAAGCGCTTTGGAACAGAAGTCAGCGAAACGCCTCGTCCTCGGCCTCAAGCGCTTTCACAAGAGCAGAAAGCTTGTTCATCATGTGTAGCTTCATAGTTTTGCCAAGCCCATCTGCATCGCGAGCCTTAAGCAACTCCATCATAGCTTCATGTTCGCGAATTGCCTGCGCCCAGCGTTCGTCTGACAGATTGGCCACAAAACGTGCACGGCGGACCCGCGCCGCCAACAGCTTGTGGTGGGTTTCAAGAATGTCGTTTCGCGCGCCACGTATCAGTGCCTGATGGATGTCCTGATTGGCTTTAAAATAGGCCTGTCGATCACGTGACCTATAGGCTTTCAACATATCGGCGTGGCGACGTTCAATCTGTTTAATTTCCGTGGAGTTCATGCTCTGACATGACAACTCTCCTGCCAGTTGCTCAAGCGTCGCAAGAACTGGAAACGTGTTCTCCAATTCCTCTCGCGTGACACTGGCAACGCGCGCACCTCGGTTGGCTTGGAGTACCACAAAGCCTTCTGATGCAAGCACCTTTAGGGCTTCCCGCAATGGTGTCCTTGAGACCCCCAACGAGTCGCAGAGCTGTTTCTCGGGCACTTTCTCTCCCGGCTTCAGAACATCTTCGACAATCAGGTTGCGCAGACGTTCGACCAGTTCTTCATGTAGTGTTGTGCGCTTGATGCCATCCGTTAGATTCATAACCACGTCCTAATCATCAAGTACCATTTCCAACAAGCGAGCGACATGCATGGGCTGCCGTCGGGTACCCTCAGTGATTTGGTGCCGACATGATGTCCCATCTGCCACAACAATTGCATTCACTGGTGCCGCGTCCAAAGCTGGAAATAGGTCTAGCTTTGCCATCTCGATCGAGACATCGACAGTTTCCGGGGCATATCCAAACGCCCCAGCCATACCACAACAACTGCTTTCGATCATGTTAACCTGCGCCTCAGGAATACGCTTCAGGAGATTGAGCATAGGCGTGACGACGTCATGTGCCTTTTGATGACAATGTCCATGGACGTAGATCGGTCGATCTATCGGCTTCAAAGGCAAGCTCGGCTGTTCGACCAGAAACTCCTCAATTGTATGTGTGGCCTTCGCCAACATCTCCGTTTGCGGTCCCGGGCAAAGAGCCAAATACTCGTCCCGGAAAGTGAGGATAGAGGAAGGTTCAAGTCCGACGACCGGTATGCCTTTGGCAACCATATCTCGTGTCGCGTCAATCACGCGCTGAGCCTCGTGTCGCGCTTCTTCCACACAACCCACAGCCAACAAGGTACGTCCGCAATCCAACGCTCTTTTAGTGTGGTTATCCCGTGCTACGGCGACACGCAGCCCTAGCGCACGCAGGACCCGGACCGCGGCGCGCAGATTGTCAGGCTCGAAATAACGGTTGAACACATCTGCAAACAGAAGAACCTGCGGATCACTATCTTGGGCCTCGTCATCTCGGAACGGAACGGAAGACCATTCTGGAAGATCACGTCGTGCGGCAATACCGGTCGGGCTTTCCAAAAGCTTACGCAAGGGTCCAATTTTGTTTCGAATATTCATAAGCCACGCGACTTTTGCAGCTTTTGGTGCATATCGGGGCAAGTAAGCTATCAATTTATCTGCCAATGTCAGCCCATCTTTTTTACGTTTCGCTGACAATACTTCGATCTTCATTTGCGCCATGTCGACGCCAGTCGGGCACTCCCGAGCGCACGCCTTACAGGATACGCAGTACTTCATCGCGTCCAACATCGCATCGGATTCTAAACCGCCCGGCAACTGCCCGCTGATCACGAAACGCAAAGTGTTTGCACGCCCACGCGTGGAATCACGCTCGTTTCGGGTGGCACGGAACGAAGGGCACATAGCTCCGCCCTTTAGCTTGCGGCACGCACCGTTGTTATTGCACATCTCAACGGCACCCTGAAATCCTCCTCCGGTACCCGGCCAAGCTGACCAATCCAGCGCTGCTTCGAAATCCGGGACTGAATAATTTTGGCTGTAGCGGAATAGACGGCGATCATCCATTGAGGGCGCATGCACAATCTTTCCAGGATTGAGCATCCCGATTGGGTCAAACCGGTTCTTAACCTCTTCAAAGGCAGAAATAATACGCTGACCGAACATTTTTTCATGAAATTCAGAACGTACGATCCCGTCACCGTGTTCACCTGAATGAGAGCCCTTGTATCGCTTAACCAGATCAAATGTTTCTTCGGCAATCGCCCGCATTGTGCTGACGTCTTTGTCCTGCCGCATATTTAGGACAGGACGAACATGTAGGCACCCGACGGAGGCGTGCGCGTACCATGTTCCCTTGGTGCCATGCCGGGCGAATATTTCGTTTAGGCCCGCGGTGTAATCGGCGAGGTCGGTCAACGGAACAGCGCAATCTTCAACGAAGGATATCGGCTTGCCTGCCTCCTTCATCGACATCATGACATTCAAGCCGGATTTCCGGTACTCGGCGATAGAATTCTGTAGCTTGGCGTCTGTAATTGAAACAACTCCACCCCACCGGTTTTTCGTTCCGGTAAAAGACAAGCCGAGATCTCCGATTAGTTGGGAAAGCTTAACCAGTTTTGCGGCATTGTCCTCAGCGTTGCCCTCGGCGAATTCTACTAGTAGCAGGGCTTCGGGTTTGCCTGTGACAAAGGCCTCTATAGTGTCGCGAAACAATGGAATATCGCGCCCCAACGCGATCATTGTCTCGTCGATCAATTCTACCGCCTGAGGATTGAGCGTCACGATGTGCTGGGTGGCCTCCATTGCAGCACGAAATGTCGAGAAATGGCACACGCCGGTAACTTTCTCACCCGGTAACTGTGCCAAGTTCAATTCCAATTCAGTGAAATAAGCCAGCGTGCCTTCTGACCCCACCAACAAATGGGACATGTTGATGTCGCTACCGACGAGCGCGTCGATATTGTAACCGCCCACACGGCGCTGGACCTTGGGAAAACGGGCGTCAATTTCAGACGCCTCACGACGCCCAAGTGCGCGCATGTCGCCAACAAGATCCGCATAATCGCTAGACGCGGGCGTTTCAGCGCTGAACCGCGCTTCGCTTCCGTCAACAAGAATTGCGTTTATTGCACGGACGTTATCTCGCATGATCCCGTACCGCAGAGACTTCCCGCCTGAAGAATTGTTTGCTGCCATCCCCCCAAGAGTGCAACGAGACGCTGTTGAGGGATCCACGGGAAACCAAAGGCCATGCTTCTTCAACGCGTCGTTCAATTGATCCAACACAACACCTGGCTGAACGCGCGCAATACGTTTCTCAACGTCTATGTCTAGAATACGATTCAAGTATTTTGTGTTGTCCAGCACAACACCCTGATTGACCGTTTGCCCGCATTGCGACGTGCCGCCACCGCGAGGAAGGACCGAAAATCCCTCGCCCCGCGCGACAGACATCACGGCTTTCACATCTTCTTTGGATAGGGGGATCACAACAGCGTCAGGTATCATCTGATAGATTGAGGCATCGGTCGAGTACCGAGCAAGCGACGCCGGATCTGACATCACCTCTCCCCGCACATCAGACAACAGTCGGCGGTACAACGATCCATTCTTTACCATCAGGTTCGCCTTCCATTCCCAGTAAGCCCATTCAGGCTCTACTTGCCCATTGACTGAATAATGAATTCATAATTAACTTTTGCAATGATTAATAGCACCACTCTTTTGGCACCAGCATAAGGATCGTTTCAAATGCGTCAGGCGGGCAGGCACTTTTTACAGATTCCAGGGCCAAGTGCTGTGCCAGAGCGCATCCTAAAGGCCATCAGCACACAGACCATTGATCACCGTGGGCCCGATTTTGCTGAAGTAGGGAACAAGGCCCTCAGTGGGATAAAAACCATTTTCAAGACAAAGCAGAACGTCTTTATTTACCCCTCATCCGGCACCGGTGCATGGGAAGCAGCACTTGTGAACAGTGTGTCGCCAGGCGAAAAAGTTCTCATGTTCGAAACAGGACATTTCGCCTTCATGTGGTGCAACTTGGCAGGAAAACTGGGATTGCAGCCAGAACTGATTGAAGGAGATTGGCGTGGCGGTGCGGATCCTAATCAGATCGAAGACCGCCTGCGCGAAGATAGTCAGCACGCGATCAAGGCGGTATGCGTCGTCCACAATGAAACTTCTACTGGGTCAGTCTCGTCGATTGAGGAAGTGCGCAGAGCTATAGATGCGGCAAAGCACCCTGCGCTCCTCATTGTTGATTCCATTTCTGGCCTAGGGTCGATCGATTTTAGGTTCGACGACTGGGGCGTTGATGTCTGTGTCTCTGGTTCGCAAAAAGGACTGATGCTACCGCCTGGACTGAGCTTTAACGCTGTAAGCGACCGTGCACTGGAACATTCAAAATCCGTGAGTATGCCACGAAGTTATTGGGATTGGCATGATATGATCGAACCCAACCAGAAAGGGTTCTTCCCTTATACGCCCGGTACCAATCTCCTCTATGGACTAAATGAGGCCATCGATATGTTGCACGAAGAGGGGCTGGAGAACGTGTTCGCACGGCATTCCCGCCATGGCGCCGCGACGCGGGCTGCGGTGCAAGCATGGGGGCTTGAGGTATTGTGTGCTCGCCAAGGTCAGGAGTCGGGCGTACTGACCGCTGTTAAAGTACCTGAAGGACATTCTGCTGATGTATTTCGCGCAACTACGCTAGAGCACTATGATATCTCACTTGGAAATGGCCTGTCCAAAGTAGCCGACAAGGTTTTCCGCATAGGTCACTTGGGCGATTTCAACGACCTGATGTTGATGGCCACACTGTCAGGCGTAGAAATGGGTCTCGCCAAGAGCGGCGTGCCTCATACAGCAGGTGGCACGCAGGCTGCCTTGGAGCATCTCAAGGCCGCGTAAATCCAATCTGAGCCTCCAATAGCGCAACCGAGTCCCATTGACTGGAAATTACCAAACCTCCGGATCACCAAACTCTTTAGGAGCTTCACCATGACCCGTATGACGGCAAAAGACTTCGACCAGGAACTTCTTGATCTGTATGACTTTTATGCGCACGGCAAAATCACTAAACGCCAATTTCTGGACCGCGCCAGCAAATTTGCGGTTGGCGGTTTATCAGCGGTCGCGTTGCTGAAAATGCTTAGTCCGAACTATGCCCTAGCACAGCAGGTGTCATTTAACGATCCCGATATCCATGCAGACTACATCACCTATCCCTCACCAAATGGAACCGGTGACGTGCGGGGCTACCTGGTCCGGCCCGCAGGCGTTGAAGAACCCCTGCCCGCGGTGCTGGTAGTCCACGAAAACCGCGGCCTTAACCCGTACATCGAAGATGTCGCGCGCAGATTGGCGAAAGCCGGGTTTATGGCTCTGGCTCCAGACGGCCTGACATCGGTGGGAGGATACCCCGGCAACGACGCAGATGGGCGCGAACTGCAAAAGACAGTGGACCGGGTCGAGTTGATGAACGATTTCTTCAATGGATTTGAATACCTACTGAACCGAGATGACAGTACTGGAAAGGTCGGCGCAGTGGGTTTCTGCTACGGTGGCGGCGTAGTCAGCGCAATTGCTGTGGCCTATCCGGAATTGGCAGCGGGCGTGCCGTTCTATGGTCGCCAGCCGGCAGCTGAGGATGTGGCTAAAATTCAGGCGCCATTACTGATTCAAATGGGAGAGCTTGATGAGCGCATCAACGCAGGGTGGCCGGATTTTGAAGCTGCTCTTCAGGCCAACGACAAAGTATACGAGGCATATATATACGAAAACGCCAACCACGGTTTTCATAACGACAGTACGCCACGCTATGATGAGGAAATGGCAAACCTAGCCTGGGACCGCACAATTGATTGGTTCAAAACCTATCTGAAGTAATTGGTACAAGCTACCAAGCCAGTCATGCGTTGATATCTTTTCGTTGAAATCCTCGGCCCATCTTGGCCAAGCCCTTGGAAGCCCCGGAAACTTGAACTTTGGAGTTAGAAATTCTGCGACAAGGTCTCGGCCCGCTATGCCTACTATTAACTTTTTTAACGTGTCGAAACGATGGAAGGATACTGTCGCAACGGTTTTAGGTGAAGCGATCCATCGTTAAGTGTTCAGCTCATCTGCGGGTCAAAAGTATTATCACTTTTATGCGTGGTTAGCCGTTCCTTTGGTTCTATTCGGTATCCCGAAACCGCCGCGCGAGATAATCCACAAACGCGCGCGTTTTTGGTGCCAGATTCCGCCTTTCGGCAAACATTACGACGATATCCGTGCTGGGAGGTGCATACTCCGGCATGACATGGACAAGTTCGCCGGAGAGAAACTTCCTGTTTGCCATATAGCAGGGCAGCCGTGCGATCCCGATACCAGCCAGAGCGGCTCTAAAGACGACATCGGTGCTGTTCCCCTCAAAGCTGCCCGTTGCTTCAAATTTTTCGCCTGCGTTCGGTTCGATGCTGTTCCAAGCGTTCCGCTGGCTTCTCCCAGCAACTCTCAAGCAATTGTGCTCAGCCAATTCGGCAAAATTCGACGGTGTTCCACAACGCGCAAGGTATTCAGGTGAGGCACATAGTACCCTTCGACTCTGCATAACGCGCCTGATGACCATATCTGGATTCTTGCGTTGTTCCGCAAAGCAGATCGCCGCATCGAAGCCTTCACTCCGAAGATCAATTTCTCGGTCGGTCAAATCCAAAGACATTTGAACCTGAGGGTTCTCTTTCATGAACTCTGGCAGAGCAGGAATCAGTTGGGACTTACCGAATGCAACAGTGGATGCGATCCTGAGTTCTCCGCGTGGGACACCGTCAAAGCTGTGGATCATTGCTTTGGCTTCATTGAATTTGTCAGCCATCGCTTTGCATTTTTCATAGAAATCTTGGCCTTCCCGCGTTGGAGAGACACCCGTTCTGGTACGATTCAGAAGTCGGTAGTGCACCTGATCTTCAAGTAACCCGATCTGCTTACTTACTGCTGATGGGGTTTGCCCCATTGATCTTGCAGCCGCAGAAATACTGCCCTGCTCGACAACCGTCGCAAAGATTAGCATTTGCGCAGAAATGTCCATGTCATGACCTTTGCTGTTCCAATATGGCATGGGGCCTTTGCCAAAATGGCGAGTTGTGAGCGCTACCAAATGCCCTTATCTCTGCATTGCAGAATAAATACTGCATTGCAGCAATGGACGAGGCAATATCATGGCAATTACTCGATCAAACAGCGCGCTGGATGTCGTTTTCGAAGCTGGCCGCACGTTCTTTCATCAAAAGCTGGACACGATACGCAAGGCACAGGCCAAACGCAGGGTTTATCGCGAAACTTACTATGAACTCTCGGTGCTATCTGACCGTGACTTAATAGATTTGGGTATCTCGCGAAGCAGCATCAAAAATCTTGCGTTGGAGGCCGCCTATGGCTGTTAACACCCAAGCCCCTGCTACGTATCGCGATCACGCGATCGCCCAATCAATCGCATTCTTGGTGTGGATCAGATCCACAACTAAAGCCGCCTTGAAGGCACTGAAAATGGCCCGGATGCTCTCTGCGCTTTCGAATATGAGTGACTACCAACTCGCTCAGATCGGAATTTCGCGATCTGAGATCCCGGAATATGCCGAAAAACTAATGGCTGAAGAATAGAGAAGTGGGTCTTCAGGTCAGAAGATTGCACAAGTTTGCTGGTCCTCGCTCCTCCCAGAGTAAGCCAGCATAAGCGGCGGCGAAAAAGCCAACGGGGAGCGCCATCGCAAAGGGCCAGCATTTTCACCTCCTCCCGAAAATGCTGGCCCATACCAACCTGCCAAACAGGAAACGCGAAAATTGAAAGTCATGAGAGCACTACAGGACCCGATCGTTCGTCGTCTCCGTTCTGGCGATCAAAGTAACATCTGTAATCATTTTCTGTAGTTAGATATCGAAACGCGGCGAGCACGGTTTTTTGGAGTCGTCAACGCCAATTACGTCTTGAGCTACGCACAGAACATCCTTCGGCATGACAGTATCGCTTGTGGGGCGTTTGTCTGGGGCCAATTGAGGGGCCTTGTGGAACTGCGCGGCCTCTTTCATTCATGGCCATCAAAGCCAGAGGCTGCATTCTCTGTCGAAGCCGAGTGCCGAGGCCTTGGGATTGGCGACGCTTTGGTTCAACAGATGTACGCGATGGCGCAGAACAGAGGCGTCCGGACTATCCAAATGATGTGCCTGAAGGAAAACCGCCACATGCGCTATCTTGCGGCGAAACATAACACGCAGTTTGTAGCCTACGCGGATATTGTTGAAGCAATCTTGCACCTCAACTGGCCGACGCCCGCGTCAATTGCCATAGAGATTATCGCTGAAGCTAGGGCACACTCACATCTGCTTTTTACTATGACGACCAATGGCACACTGCGTATTGCGGTCGTTTGATTGGGCTTAAGCGAATGAGCTTTTCTAGTGCCTTTATTGTTTCAGTGTTAGAGTTACCTTTCTTCAGATAGTGGCCGTGCGACGCGCATATTCCACCTTAAACACAAGTCGGGATTTACCGCCTCAAGCTGTAAC
The DNA here is from genome assembly GCF_056541705.1 of Ruegeria sp. AG1. NCBI lineage: Bacteria > Pseudomonadati > Pseudomonadota > Alphaproteobacteria > Rhodobacterales > Roseobacteraceae > Ruegeria > Ruegeria sp. AG1. Next base: position 24,075 of record NZ_JBQFYU010000015.1, read on the forward strand.
ACGCAGTGCATCGACAGGAACTAGCGCTCCTTTGGCTTGGATCACGTAGCTGGCCAATTTGCAGCCCAACGATATCCCTGCGCGGAAATCACTTTTCTCCGATACGCTGAGCAAAACGCCAGCGTTGAAGCTGTCACCAGCGGCTGTTGTATCAATAGCGGTAGTTTCCGGCTTAGTAGGCACCTCCCCTCTAATATTCCCATCTTTATAAACCACAGAATGCTCGCCGTTCTTTACGACGATCCGCTCCACACCAAGTCTTGCATATCGTTCAAGAGTCGCGGTCGGACAGTCGTCATTAAACCACGCGCTTTCATCGTCAAAAGACGGCAACACGATATCCGAGAGCTCAGCAGCGCGCATGATTGAACGCTTCATTTCTTCGGTACTCGACCAAAGTTTGGGTCTGATGTTCGTATCGAAAGCCACGGTTTTCCCTACATCGCGACCCCTTTGGAGAGCACCAAGTAGATTTTCACGCGATTGAGGACCAAGAATTCCCAGCGTAATTCCTGAGTAATAGATCAAATCCGCTTTTTCGATAGCACGGTCAAGCGCATCTGGGTCGTCCGCAAGCCGTTTGGCTGCAGAGCTGTTGCGCCAGTAGGAAAAACTACGCTCGCCGTTGGAAAGGTGGATCATATAGAGACCCACGGTTCCTTCCGAAATTTCGCAAATGTGAGAGGCATCGATGCCTGTTCTGTCAATGAAGGCTCGCATTTCGCGAGACAGTTTGTCGTCACCAACTGTCGTGAAATAAGCGACCTCTGTATTTGGTGATATATTCGCTAAATACCAAGCCGTGTTGAACGTATCACCAGCGTACCCGATCTTGAACTCCCCTGGACCGCCCAGGGGAGCAAGTTCCGCCATGCACTCGCCTATTGCTAAGATACGCATGGGTTCTACAAAAAATCGTTACGCCGCGGAGTGAAGCTATCTACGAGCTTTCCTGGTTCGAGGCAAACACATCCGTGGGTTTGATCTGAAGGAATGATAAAACTGTCTCCTGGCCCGAACTCTTGGTCACTTTCGCCCAAAGTGAACCGGAACCGGCCACTTTCGACATAGGTTGACTGGACATGCGGATGGCTGTGCAACGCGCCTATCGCACCTGCTTTGCTAAACCGAAAGGCAACAACCATGAGATTGGGATGATCAGAGAGAACTTGCCGTGTGACATTCTCTCCTGTCGAGACAACTGGAAATTCAGGCAAGGTGTACCTCCACTACGCTATGAGAAAAGCATTCCACCATTCAGATCGACATTAGCTCCTGTAATGAAAGCACTGTCGTCGCAGGCTAGGAATAGGACAAGGTTTGCGACATCCTCAATGGAGCCCTGACGTTTCATTGGCGCAGCGGCTTCGAAGCCGCGACGTCCCGCGTCCGGTGTGTGGATGTTATGAAAATCGGTATCTATCATCCCAGGGCACAGCCCATTGACCCTGATATCCGGGCCCAGCTCTTTGGCCAAACCCCGCGTCAGCGTCATGATCGCGCCCTTTGAGGTCGCATAGGGAACTGAGCCGGGGCCACCACCATCGCGAGCAGCTTGGCTTGCCAAGTTGACAATTGCACCGCTTTTCATATGAGCCAAACAGGCGTTGGTCATCATGAAGTTGCTGGTCAGGTTCAAGTCCATCACATACCGCCAATGTTCAAGTGAGGACTCTGCGACTGTTTTGCGGGCAACCAAACCGCCCGCATTATTGACCAAAACGTCAATACTGCCGAATTCCGCGAGAGATCGCGCCACCAATGCGTCAACGTCGCTTTTCTGCGTTAGGTCTCCTTGAAGCGCGAACGCGGTCCCGCCATTTGCTTTGATCTTGGCCACAACGTCCTCAGCGCCTGCGCTGCTGGCAAAATAGTTTATTGCGACGTTTGCGCCCTCGGAGGCAAGCTTGAGAGCGACTGCTGCACCGATATCGCGGCCGGCTCCAGTTACAATTGCCGATTTTCCAGCGAGTTTCATGGGCATCCCTCATCTTTGCTCAGCTTTGAAAGTAGTCGTGTGCCATTGTGGGTCGCCTAAGCTGCACCGCGTTTGACGAACATGTCGTAGATTTCGGGTACATTGCCTTCGCCCATCCCTGCATCAAGCGCCGTTTGAAGATTTGCGGAAGTGCCTTCAGCGATTTCGGAGCGCGTTCCAATGTCAGCAATCATCTGAACGAAGTAGGCGATGTCCTTGTTGGCATTGCTGATCGAAAACCCAAGATCACTTACGCCGTCGACGGCGTAATTCTTGCAAAATTTCATGAATGGAGAATTGGACGGGCCCGCAGACATGATCTCAAAAAGCTGCTGGCCATCGATGCCCGCTTGTTTTGCAACTGCAAATGCCTGGCTCATGGTACACGCTGTTGTCATACCCATGAAGTTGTTGATCAGCTTGGTCGTATGTCCCGCGCCGAGTGTGCCAAGATGGAACACGTTCTCGCCCTGCACGTCGAGCACAGGTTTGACCTTTTCAAACGTTTCGATATCGCCCGCTGCCATAATGTTCAGCAAACCGTCCTTGGCGTGCATAGGTGAACGCCCCAACGGCGCGTCGAGCATCCCCGCCCCTTTTTTCGCAAGGTCAGCGCCAATTTTCTTTGTTGACGCTGGAATGGACGTTCCGAAATCTATGACCACCGCGCCTTCTTTGATCCCGGCGAGAATACCATTCTCGCCGTAGATCAGGCTTTCGACCACGTCAGATGTTGTCACGCAGAGCATGACGATATCACTGGCCGCGGCGAGTTCCCTAGGGGTGCTCACCTCGACCGCTCCGCGCGCAACGGTTTGGGCAACCGCCGCTTTGTTGCGGCCCATAACCATAAGATCAAAACCATTTTTTTGGAGGCATTCAACCATCTTGCTGCCCATTTGGCCTAGGCCAATAAAACCGATTTTTGGATTCGACATATGCGCCTCCTAAGCGTTTAGGTTTTTCATTTTGGAAAAGACATCGGCCCCAGCTTGGGCGACGTCATGATCTTGCGCAGGCGAGCCTGAGCTAACACCAATGCCGCCGACGACATCAGAACCAGCAAGCACTGGAAATCCGCCGGCAACGGTCACCATACGTCCGCCTAAGGCCGAGGCGATGCCATGCGCTGGCATTCCCGGTTGACTGACTTCACCCAAGGCTTGCGTGCTCTTTTTGATGCCGCTTGCGGTATAAGCCTTGTCGATCGCCAGATTGACGCTGGTAGTCTTGGCGCCATCCATTCGCTCAAATGCGATGAGGATACCGCTCTCGTCGGTAACAGCGATGCACATAGGTACCCCGATATCTTCGGCTTTGAGCCTAGCGACCGCGATCAGCCGTCGCGCCTCTTCAATGTCCAATCGTTTGATATTCAACATAGCGGCGTCCTTTGGGCTTTATGGGCCGATTAGGAGAGTGGGAAGTGTGAGGGAGATGGCAGGAACGAAGGTGATCAGCATCAGCGCTGCGAAGATCGCAAGGTAGAAAGGCCAGATCGTTCTAATGGCTTTTTCCATCGGCAACTGGCCAACCGCACAGCCTACAAACAGGCAGGTCCCGACCGGAGGCGTGCAAAGCCCCAGACCAAGGTTCACCAGAAGGATCATGCCAAATTGCAGCGGATCGATCCCCAGCATATTCATCACCGGTAAGAAGATCGGCGTGCAGATGAGGATCAAAGCTGCCATATCCATAATCATGCCAAGCAGCAAAAGAACGGCATTGATCATCAGCAAAATCAGGATCGGGTTCTCGGTTATACCCAAAAGGAACTCGACCGTTTTGGTTGGTACGCGGTTGTAGGTCAGCATGTACGCGAAGGCCCCGGCACAGGCGATCAGGATCATGACCATCGACGTTGTGCGCACTGAGGAAATTACAGCCGTCTTAAAGGCATCCCATGACAGGCTGCGGTAGACGATCAGCGTGACAACAAAGGCATACATAGCCCCGAACGCACCGGACTCTGTCACAGTAAAGATGCCTGACAGGACACCTCCGACGATAATGACGGCAGTCAGCAAGCCGGGGATGGAGCCGATAAACGCGTACGCCAGCGCCGTCCATCCTGGAAACCGTTCAGCCTGATAGCCGCGCTTTACTGCGACCACATATGCAGCAATTGCCAAGCAACAGCACATCAGGATGCCGGGGACCACGCCCGCCAAGAACAGCTTGGAAATTGACACCACACCACCCGTTGCAAGAGCAAAGATGATCATATTGTGACTGGGTGGAATGATGATCCCGGCGATAGAAGACGTCACCGTCACATTTACCGCATAGTCAGCATCGTATCCCTTGTCTTTCATAACGGGGATGAGAATTGAGCCCAGCGCGGAGATGTCCGCGATCGCCGAACCTGAAATCCCGCCAAAAAGCATGGAGGAAAACACGTTTACAATGCCAAGCCCGCCGCGCACGGCACCGACAGCAGCTTGCGCGAACCTGACCAATCTAACGGCTATCCCGCCGTGGAACATCAGCTCGCCAGCGAAAATGAAAAACGGGATCGCCATAAGCGAAAAAACGTTGATTCCCGCCACTATTCGTTGAAAGCCGACGAACAACGGCAAACCTTCATACCAAAACGCAGCCAAGGCAGAAATCCCAAGTGCGTAAGCGACCGGAGTGCCGATTATGACAGAAAGGGCAAAGACCCCGAGAAGAACTGCAAGTCCCATGATTAACCCTGATCTATACTGTCTTGACGCGCATCCTCGCCCAGAAACAGGCGGATCAGATGACCGGTGGAAAACAGAAGGACCAATGCTCCGCTAATTGTCATAGGCAGGGATCTCAGGCCCTCGGGCCATTGAATAAGCGGGATCAACGTGCCCCATTTGAATTCGGTCAATTCAAGCCCATACCAGAACATCATCGCGCCAAATCCGGCTAGCAGCATATCTGTGATGCAGACAAAGACTGTTCGTACTTTCGGCGGCACCATCCCCCGAAGAAGAACAACAGAGAGGTGGGTATGGTTGTGCACTCCGGCTGCTGCGCCGAGGAAGGCAATAACCATGACAAGTAAAAGCGATACCTGTTCAACCCAGGTGGGCGTGTCATTGAGGACGTACCGGCCAAAGACCAGCCACGCGAAGATGGCGGTCATAGTCACGATGGCGACGCCGGCCAACACGGTACAAAGGCGGGCGAGCAGGTCGAGGAAGAAATCCATCCTCCGTAGAAACTCTGATGTCTTGCCTGAAACTTGCATGCCGCCCCCTTTTTTGGTTTTACGAGTCCGGCTTCTTTGAAGGAAACCGGACGCGCTTAACTGTTTTCGCTTTGGCAAATCACTCAGTGGCCTGAGCCATCTCTACCAACGCTTTCATATCTGGGTTGGCAGCGAGGTAGTCGGCATAGACTACGTCCATCGCGGACTGGAACGGGCCCTTGTCTGCGATTTCGTTGACTGTGATGCCAGCCGCTTCAACGTCAGAGCGCGCTTGCTCAGATCCAACAGCCCACAGTTCGCGCTGATACAGAGCCGCTTCTTGTGCCGCACTACGTACAGCTTCCTGTAGTTCGGGGCTAAGCGCGTTGAACTTGGCTGTATTCACACAGATGCACTCGGGGATGATCAAATGCTCAGACAGGGAATAGTGCGACGTCACTTCGTAATGGCCGACATTTTTGAACGACGGGAAGTTGTTCTCCGCCCCATCAACAACGCCTGTTTTCAGTGCCTGTTGTACTTCCGAAAAAGCCATGGGAGACGGATTTCCACCCATCGCCGAAATCATCGAAGTGTAGAGATCGTTGTTCATAACTCGGATCTTCAGGCCTTCCACATCGGCTGGAGAGTTGATTGGTTTCTGGCTGTAGAATGACCTGGCTCCAGCATCAAAATATGCAAGGGGAAGAACTCCAGCCTCACCCATCGCTTCGGCAACGACCGCACCAGCTTCACCTTCCATCACGCGGAACATGTGCGGCACACTTTTGAAGATGAATGGAAGCGATACAAGGTTTGCCTCTTTGACCATCGGACCAATCGGGCCAAGGTTGAAGTTGCCAACCTCGATGGCTCCAATTCGCACTTGCTCCAGCGCATCGGGCTGCGAGCCAAGAACGCCGCCGTGGAAAACATCTACCGTGACTTCACCATCTGTGGCTGTGTCAACAAGCTCAGCAAATTTGTCCATCGCCGCCGTATTGGGGTGGCCGTCATTGTGAATGTTCCAAGCGCGCCAGCTTTCAGCCGATGCTGAAGAGGCGATCAGTGCAACGGTTACTGCTGCAAAAAGCGATTTCGTAGAAGTCATGGGTCTCCTCCCGTTTTTTCTGAGCAGCAACAGGCCAAAAGGTGTCGTCTGGAGGATGAAAGTCGCAAAACTTCCTGCTTCCTCCCAGAGCCGGAATCACTGCTGCACTCATAAGGACACTAGTATCCAAGTTGTGTCAACAACTCGTTTGAAACATGTGACGGCCTTGACTTCAATGGTTACAGGCTCTTTGATATTAACCGAAAAAGCCTTGCTGAAATACGTACGAAGTATGGCTTTTAGATATATAAAACAGTGCCTTAACCACCCATCAGATCGTGGTGGCAGGATTATGAATCAGAGGATGAAAGAAAAAATCGTGGACGGAATTAGAACCCGAACAACCACTGATGCCGTCTACGAAACACTGCACGATCAGATCGTTTCGCTCGAAATTCTTCCCGGTACAAAATTGTCCGAGACGGAAGTCGCACGTCGATTCGGCGTATCTCGCCAACCTGTTCGCAACGCCTTCACCAGGCTTGGAAATGAGGATTTGCTACTTATCCGACCTCAAAAAGCAACCGTGGTGCGCGGCTTTTCAATGGATCGCCTAGAGCTTGCTCGTTTGGTGCGAAGGGCCGTCGAACTTGAAATAGTTTACATGGCGGTTGAGACTTGGGATTCAGATCGGGATGCGAAGCTAAGCGAAAACTTAGCCCTTCAGGAGAATGCTCTGACGCAAGGGGATCTATCTGCCTTTCACGCGCTCGATTACGATTTTCACAAACTAATCTACGTCCTTGGCGGCAACCCGTTAGCGTTCGAAGTTATGCTGGAATGCAAACAAAAAGTAGATCGTCTCTGTATGCTTGGTCTTGAGAAAGATCGCGAGGCGAATTCCATTTTGGAAGACCACTATGAGATCGCAAATGGGCTTGCCTCGCGGGATCTGTCAAAAGCGCAAAACGCAGTCAGAAAACACTTATCCCGCCTCGACGACACTATCGCGTTTATTCATGAACGCCATCCCGAGTACTTTGAATAAGTTCGGAAACTCGTACCGCTAACTTCATTCAATATCCGGCGCCGACAAAGTGCCTATCGTGCCGGCCGGATGCTCGTTATTCTTAGCGTTTTTTTTCGTTGTTGGGGATCAGGGAATTTGCAGCATAAATCTCCGAAAATATACAGATCTGGGTGCCGTCAGACGAATTCGAACCAGTTTCAGTGTGCCTAGGAAACAGCGAACCTATCTGGAACAAAGTTGACGCCACAAGCTAAGAGTGGCGGAGCGGGTCAGCTTGAAGGTGTCTCGGCTGGCTAGCGATCTTTCCTGGTTGAATTGGTTGCACAAGGAGGAATGGACAGAGGCGAATTTCTGTAGACTTCGCATGCGCCTGAAACGCTGCATCGCGCGTCCGCGTCGTCGGAAAAGAAGGTGCGAGTTCTCGACGCGGTTGTTGAACCACCTGCCCGTCTGCTGTTTTTCGGTAGCGCCTAGTTCTCTGAGAGCAGCCCGACACGACGCGAAGCGATCCGTTACGATCTCTTCTGAACAGCCATGGCTGTTTCATCAATTTCTTGAAGAATTTCAATACCGCCTGCTTGTTTCGGTGTTTGGTGACAACAGCTTGCAGCACCTTGCCTTCATGGCCAACAGCCCGCGAAAGATAATGCCGCTTGCCATTCACCTTCAAGAAAACCTCATCCGGGTGCCACTTCCATTTCGAGAACGCGCGCAGTTGTTGCACCCGCTTCCGTCTGATCTCAGCAGCAAACTTCGGGTCAAACCTGTTCCACCAATTTCGGACAGTTTCGGGCTCACATCGATGCCTCGCTCATGCAGCAGATCTTCGACATTCCGAAGCGAGAGCGGGAAACGGATGTACAGCATCACAGCAAGGCGAATGATTTCGGGACTATTTTAAAGTATTTGAAAAAGGCAGATCTGGTCATCGGAAAAAGCTACTCAACCACCTTGCCCCGCTCGAGCAAAGTTTTTCTGACAAGACCGTTGGACAAACCGCAGTTGGACAAACCTAAGACCCGAACTAATCTACCGCCTTTTTTCGAATGAGCGATCAGGTTCTCCTACCAGACAGTTCAGTACCCACGGGTAGCTTGTCGTGACATAGTATCCGTACTGGCCATCCACAGTCATGCCATTGCACTTATCTAGATCGCCAGCCCCAGTGAACTCGTAGTCGTTTATATATGTGCCGTCCGGAGTACCGCCCGGCCCGTTAGGCGGCGCAGGCCGAGGCGTAGTTTTGAGTTGGTAGCCGGAAATCGCAGGTCTTATCGCACCATTGCTGTCTTTGAATATCGTCCCGTAGATCGGAAAGCCGTCAGCTGCAAAACCAATAACTGGAGACGGCTTATCAAGGTCGTGATCCAAAAACAGTGCATTTGGATTGGAATGGTAGTGATACCTGCCATCGGGCTGGGCATGGGCATTGTGCAGATCTACACCAAAATACTGATCGTAGGACGGCGGATCAAGCAGCCATGGATCAGTGTCTCGACACCCCGCCAATACATTGCCGTTCTTGTCTGCTCGCGGGCCGCTCGGGCGATAACACCCAGCCGAAAGCAAATCGACCGGCACGCCATTCAACAAAATGGCATCATAACTCCGTTGCGACAGCGCGGTTTGGTTGCTGGCCTTCTCCGGATTTCTGGGAATCCGAAAAGTGCCAGGCAATTCGCGTACATTGTTAGCGAAGTTGGCTGTAGGCCCATTGAAATCATGGTTAGGAATGCCATTGGTCTTGAGGGTACAGTGCTGGCTTTCTGCCGAGATTTCGATTTCGGAGTTAAACCGTTGTTGGCGCGTGACGTCTTCCACCGAAGCGGAATACACTCCTGCATAATCCGCGCAGTCTCCGGACCGGTTGCTGAACAAAAGATTGGTGATGTCTTGGGTTACGTTTTGCGCATGAGCCTGCAGGGTCATAAATCCTGTCAGAAGCGCACTGATTATCAATACTTTCAATCGCATTGCTCAATCTCCTTGGGCTTTCGGAAATTCCAAAAAATGTTAATGATGAGAGTTGTTTTTGGTCATCCTACCTTCAGAAGGCGACGCGGTCTCCTCCCTTTAAGTCTAGGATTTCCCTTGCTTCATCTGGGGTCGCGACCTGAGTGCCCAGATCTTCTACAATACGTCGAATTTTAGCGACTTGCTGAGCGTTGCTTTCGGCCAACTTTCCACGTGAGATGAACAAGCTGTCTTCTAGACCAACGCGAAGATTGCCGCCCATCTGACTTGCAGTGGTAGCAAGCGACATCTGCGCACCGCCGGCTCCGAGAACGGACCAGCGGTAGTCATCACCGAACAGGCGATCTGCTGTGCGTTTCATGAAGATCAGGTTGTCGACCTCAGGCCCGATACCACCGAGGATTCCAAAGATGAATTGAACGAAAATAGGTGCTTTGAACAACCCGATATCCATGCAGAATTTTAAGTTATACAAGTGGCCAACATCGTAGCATTCATGTTCGAATTTGATGTCATGCGGCGCGAGCGTTTCTGCCGCTTCGCGAATGTCCCGGAACGTATTGCGAAAGATGTTCTGATCGGAGTTCGCGACATAGTCTTTCTCCCAATCAAATTTCCAATCATCATCGCCATACCGGTTGGCCAATGGGTGAAACGAGAAGTTCATCGAACCCATATTCATCGAGCACATCTCGGGGCTGAAAGTCTTGGCCGGGTTGATCCGGTCTTGAATGGATAGTGTCAGCGATCCTCCAGTCGATAGGTTCACAACGGCATCGGTCGCCTGTTTTATGCGAGGCAGAAATGGCGCAAAGTCATTTGGGTCGACGGATGGCGACCCGTCCTTGGGATTTCGCGCATGCAGGTGGAGGATCGACGCTCCGGCCTCGGCGGCCTCGATCGCCTGCCGCGCGATGTCGTCATAGGAGTACGGAAGTGCATCCGACATAGTTGGTGTGTGGATCGCTCCTGTTACAGCACATGTGATGATGGTCTTTTTCTGACGGGCCATTGGTTCAGTTTTCCTTGGATTGTCCGGTGTGCTTTACGCGATAGCCCAGCGGGAAAAGTTGCAGATCATAGCGGCTGCGGATTACGCCCCAGATACCTTTCGGTGCCTTAAGCATGACGACAATCGCGACCACGCCCAAAACGATCAGGTATGTTGTTCCAAGGTCAGCCAGCGTTTCGCGTAGCGCAAAGAAGACGAGTGTGCCGATGATCGGTCCTTCGATGGTACCGATGCCGCCGATCACTACGATGAAGATGACGAAGGCAGTCCAATCATTGACGCTGAACGCCGCATCCGGCGATATGCGCAGCTTTTGCAAGAAGATCAGCGCGCCGATCATCGCCGTGAATGCCGACGTGACGACGTACACTATGAACTTCGTTCGCCAGATATCGATGCCAAGGCTACCGGCGGCCAGTTCGTTGTCCCGAATTGCCGTCAATGCCAAACCTTGGCGCGAACGCAGGAAGAGATACACGGCGGTCACAACCAGCACGGCGGCCCCGAGTGCCAGCCAATAGCTCAGCGCCTCACGCATCGCGCGCCCGGATGCCAGTGATTTCACGATGGCAACGGGCAGCGAAGATCCTGACCCTCCGCCAAGCGCTGAGATTTGCGCGAAGCTCAGTCGAAAGACCTCTGCGATGACCCAGGTGCCAATGGCAAAATATGCGCCCCGAAGCCTGAAGATCAGAACAGCAACCGGGATCGAGATCAAAGCCCCTAGCGCTCCCGCTGCTGCAATAGCAACCAAGGGGTTCAGCCCACCCAGCATCGTAAGTGCGAAGAGCATATAGCCGCCGAAGCCCACATAGGCTTGCTGCCCAACCGAGACGAGGCCGGCGTAGCCCGCCATGAGGTTCCAAAGGGTGGCAAGGGATAGGTAGAGAAACAGCTCCCCCATCAAGCGCATGTCGGCGCGGCCTGCCCACCAGGGCGCTGCAATCAGAACAAGCAAACCGATTGCGGCCACGATCGCTGCAACGCGCGCTGCTTTTGATGACCGAGATACACTGTAGTCCTGCAAGTTCATCCGGAAACCCTCGGGAAGAGGCCGTTCGGACGAACGGCAAGAATAACAAGGAAGGCAATATGGCCGGCTAGTACTTGCCAGCCCGGATCAATCTTAGCTCCGATGGTTTGCGCGACGCCAAGAATAACGCCGCCAATGAGAGTGCCCCAAAGGTTGCCAAGCCCGCCGATAATGACAGCCTCAAAGCCAAAGATCAGGCGGCCCCCGCCAATCGAGGGATCAAAGCTTGTCCGAATGCCAAGCAGAATACCGGCGATTGCCGTCACGCCGAGGGCCAGCGCCATGGCCAAGCCAAAGATGTGTCGGCGATCGAGGCCCATGAGCTGGGCAATGTCTTGATTGTCGGACACCGCTCGAAATGCGCGACCGATAGCAGTGTGATAAAAGGTCCATTGGAGCCCCCAGATCACGGCGATTGCAATCCCGAAAGTCAGCAGCGGCAAGATCCCGAGGGTCACACCGCCTACCGCAACGCTGGCTGTTTCCAGAGCACCAGCATTCAGTGTTTGCGGGTCGGCTGTGTAGACCTCCAGCAACCCGTTCTGGATGATTACACTCAGCCCGAAGGTCACAAGCAGCGGTGGAAGGATATCGTCGCCCAGGGTTTGGTTCAGTAGGCCGCGTTGAAGGGCATACCCAATCAGAGCCATAGCGGGCACCACGATCACCAATGCGGCCATCGGATGCATCCCGGTCGCGGTCGTCACGGTCAGCCCAAGATATGCAGCCAACACAATTAGATCGCCATGGGCAATATTGACTAGCCGCATAACCCCAAAGATCAACGAAAGACCTGCGGCAAACAACGCGTATAGCCCGCCCAGTAAAGTTCCCTGCACGACAGCGTTCAGCCATTCCATATTATTCGATCCCGAAATACGCGCGCGAAATGTCTTCGCGCGAAACGGTGTTAGACGAGCTTTCCAGCGAAACGCGCCCTTCCTGAAGGCAGTAGACCCGGCTAGAGACCGACAGTGCCTTGGTGATGTCTTGTTCGACGATGATCGCACTCATGCCCTCGCCGATGATGCCGGGCAGAGCGTCGTAGATACCTTTAATGATGATCGGCGCGAGCCCGAGGCTGATTTCGTCGAACAGGATGAGGTCTGGATTGGACATCAGGGCACGCCCTATGGCGACCATCTGCTGTTGGCCGCCCGACAGCGATGTAGAGGCCTGATCTTTGCGCTCCTCAAGGATCGGAAACAGATCATAAACAGCTTTCAGATCCCAAGGGCCTGAGCGACCAACTTGAGCCCCGATCATCAGGTTTTCCTTGACTGACAACGATGGGAACAACTGGCGACCTTCTGGAACCATGGCGAGGCCAAGTACTGCAACTTGGTCTGCGCGAAGGCGGCTGATATCCTGACCACGGTAGTGAATCTGATCCCGCCCGTTCGTCAGCAACCCGGTGATTGACCGCATCAGGGTCGTCTTGCCTGCGCCGTTCGCACCAATGATGGCCAGAACTTCTCCCTCGCCGACGTCCAATTCGACATCATAGAGCGCTTGGAAATCGCCGTAGTAGGAGTTCAAACCGCGTGTCTGAAGAATTGAGTCAGGCATCGGCTTCGATCCCCAGATAGATTTCCTTTACTTCAGCGCTTTCCATAATTGCCTGTGGCTCGCCTTCCGCGATTTTTTTGCCAAAGTCGATGACGATCAGACGATCCACGACGGCCAACAGCGCATGCACAACATGTTCGATCCAGATGATGGTGACGCCAGCGGCGTGGATGTCCTTGATGGTTTGGACCAGTGACTTGCACTCAGCTTCGGTCAAACCACCTGCAATCTCATCCAGCAACAGCAGTTTGGGCTTGGCGCAAAGCGCACGTGTTAGTTCCAGGCGTTTGCGCTCCAGCAAAGTCAGGCTACCAGCAAGAACGTTTGCCTTGGGCAGCAGTTCCGTTTGGTCCAGAACCTCCAGACAAAAGTTTTCGGCCTGGTGTCCGTGCATGCCAGCTGATTGCGTGGCGGCGATCATCGCGTTTTCGAAAACAGTCATGCCCAAAAACGGCTGCGGGACCTGAAAAGAACGCGCGATGCCTGCATGGCTGCGCTTTGCCGCGCTCCATTTGGTGACGTTTTGCCCACTGAATTCTATCACCCCGGAATTGGATTTGAGCGTCCCAGTGATCAGATTGAACATCGAGGTTTTGCCAGCGCCGTTGGGGCCTATTACCCCGAGTGCCTCGCCTTTGTGGACCTCATAGCTCATGGCATCGGCGACAGTTACCGCGCCAAATGCCTTGCTCAGGTCTTGGAGTCTCAAGATTGTCGTCATGCTTCTCTCGGATGGAGGGTTCGGCACCAAGATCGGCGCCGAATGTCTGGTCAGCCCAGCAGATTCATATCGGCCGTGATCGGAACTTCGGGCGCGGTGCTGTTCGCAACAATCTGCAGCTCATAGGCGTCTCCGGACTTCTGCCACTGGCCTCCGACCAGCGGAGTTTTGGTGACGTTGTTCATCGGCCCATCACCCCAGTTCACCGGCCCGACAATTGTGTTCAGGTTGGTTGAGGTGATTGCCGAAATGATCGAAGACGGGTCTTCCAGATCATCCGCCCGTTTGATGACATCAGCGACGACCTCGAACAGAGCGTGTTTAAAGCCAAGGGGTTGAGTCCAGAGGCGACCGGACTCTGCGGTATAACCTTCGGCTAGGTCTTTCGAGGAAATGCCGGTGAGTGAGGACGAGAACGGATGATGCGGGGACCACCAGACCTCGGTCGACAACCCGTCACCGCGGTCTCCCAGCGATTCAATGACGGATGGGAACAGAAGCGCCTTGCCAATGGTCACGACCTTTGGGTTGAACCCTTGCTGGGCGGCCTGGCTCCAGAACGTAGCGAAATCAGGTGGGATCATGTTACCCGTGACGATTTCGCAGTCGGCAGCCTTGAACGCTGCGATCTGGTTTGAGAAGTCGTCGGACAAAGGCTGATAGCGACCGGGATCGGTCAACGTGTAGCCAGCTGCGGCGAGCGGTTTAGGCAGGCCCAGTTCCGCATCGCCCCAAGCATTACCGTCGGCATCGTTGGGGAATAGACCGCCGACGGTTTTTGTGACACCCGTTTTATCCCACATATCAAGGAACGCCGCGATCACGTCTTCCAAACCCCAGAAGAAGTGATAGGTCGTTTCAAAACCCTCACCCGGAACACCATTGCGGCCAAAGAAATAGGGCTGCCAAGGGCAATCAGTCGTGATGCAGGGAACTTCGTTGATCTCTGCCTGATCCGCAACAGGGTTCACCGTGTCCGGCGTTGAAGCCGCTACGATGATATCGACCTCATCGCCCAAGATCAGGTCAGCGGCGACCTCGGCTGCGCGGTTGGGGTTGGACTGGCTGTCTTTTGAGATGATCTCGACGTTCCAAGTCTTTCCGTTATTGTCCAACCCGGCCGAAAAGACCTGCTGAATGGCTTGAAGCACATATTCATCAGCCTCGGCGAAACCAGCCAGTGGACCGGTACGCGGGCTGACATTGCCAATCCTTAGCGTCGGGTTTGCCGCATAAGCACGCGTTGCCCGGAGGATGGCCGGAGCAGCGATTGCCGCCGTAGCCCCGGCAATAAAACCGCGCCTTGTGGCCGTCTTAAAAGTCTTTGTCATTGCGTCCTCCCTTCACCGGCCTCCCGCCAGTGTTTGATTGATCTTACAAAGTCTTCTCGAGATTTTTCAGATGTTTCGCGACACGTTGGCGAACCTGATCTGCTTCGCCCTCGGCCCATTTCCTGAAACCTTCGCCTGATTTCATGCCCAGCTTGCCCGCATCGACAAGCGACTTGAGGTAGGATGAAGGGCCTTTATGCGCCTCAAGATCGTGTAGTACGTTTTCGTGGATATCGAGTGTTAGGTCAGTACCAACCAGATCTGCGTTTTCCAACGGGCCAAGGACTGCCAATCGCCGCCCAAAGCTGGACTTGATCACGGTATCAACGGCTTCCGCATCGCAAATACCGTTTTCCACCAGACTGACCGCTTCGCGCCACAGCGCATGCTGAAGGCGATTGCCGATAAAACCGGGCACGTCCTTCTCGACCATCACCGGAGTTTTTCCTGCGTCCTTCAGCAGATCGAACATGGTTTGCGCGATCTTGGGATCTGTCCATTCCGTCTTGATAACTTCAACTAGCGGGATCATATGCGGCGGGTTCCACCAATGCGTCCCCAACGCGCGTCTTTTCAGCCGCAATCCAGACATGATCTGAGTGATGGGCATGACCGACGTATTTGAAGCGAGGATGCAGGTCTCTGGTGCGTGCGCCTCGATCTCAGCAAAAATCGCTTGCTTGAGCTCCAGCTTTTCCGGTGCCGCTTCGAACACAGCGTCGGCGTTTCGAACCGAACCTTCCGTCGTCGCAAAAATCTCAATCATCTTGAGGGTTTTCGTGATTGTGACCTCGTCATCCCCCATCGCAGCCATGCTGGCACGAATGCGGTCAGGCACGGTAGCGCGCGCCTCTTCAACGGGATCTGTGATGGCCACATATTGACCTGCTTTTGCTAAGGTCAGGGCGATACCGTGCCCCATAAGACCCGCGCCGATTACCGCTATCTGCTGCTTTTTGCGCACCATTCTTTAACCCGCCGTGTATCCGCCGTCGGCATGAAGGATATGCCCGGTGTAAAAATCAGATGCCCGCGACGCGAGAAACAAAAGAGGACCCGCAAGGTCTTCAGGCTCACCAAGTCGCCCTTTGGGAACACGGGTCAGGAAACCGTCGCGCACTGCCTTCGCTTCGTCGGTGTCTTCGAACATCCAAGCCGTCAAAGGCGAACGGAATACCGTTGGCGCGATCGCGTTGACGGTGATCCCTGTTGGACCTAGCTCACATCCTAAGGCTTTGGTTATCCCATTCACAGCAGCCTTTGACGCGCAATACGCCGTGTAGCCAGCTGGGTGACCCAGGATGCTGCGCGCGGAACTGACGAAAATGATCTTGCCGTATTCGCTTTGCTTCATGTGCGCCGCCGCCGCGCGTGCCAACAGCCAGCTTTGGTTCACATTGGCGTCCATCACTGCGTCGAAGGTCTCTGGCGCCATTTCGTTGATCGGCGCAACTTTGTTCATACCGGACGCGACAACGAGAATATCGAGCCTACCAAAATTATTGACTGCTTCTTCTACCAGCGCACTGCAGGATGCCTCGTCGGACGGGCGCGTATTCACCGCAACGACGATCGCACCAAGCGACTTGCACTCTTTGGCGATCTCGTTGAGCGCGTCCTGATTGCCCGCAGCCAGAACCAGATTGCACCCAGCTCCGGCCAAGACGCGCGCTGCGACCGTGCCAAACGCGCCGGATGCTCCGGTGATCAGTGCGACGTTGTCTTTTACGTCAAACATCTTGAGTGGATCAGACATTCTTTTTGTCCTTAGCTTTCTGGTGGATACGGAATGACCACAAGCATCTTGCAGGTGTGGTTCGACCGGTTTTCGATCAATCGGACCTCGCCCGGTGCGATCGTGCAGCTGTCCATGTGTCCAAGCGTGGTCTCTTTGCCGTCTATGATGATCGTCATCTCGCCATCCAAAACCACATAGACTTTCTCGAACGGTGTAGAATCCGGCCCAGCACCACCTCCTGGTAAAAACTGGCTGAAGCCGATCCACTGATTTGTCGGCCCACCCTCTTCGAACCCTTGCAAGCGAAGCCCATGACACCCGAAGTGGTTCGGTGCTTCGTAGGGTGACGCGTCTTGAAACCGCTTCAGATGCATGTCCGTCTCCGCTCAAGGTTATTGGCGGCCGCCGGCGAACCGACGACCGGTCCGTGAGTGTTCAGAAGTCTTCGCCAGCTTCGATGCGGTAGGATTGGTTCTTGTCGATCATCGCGACCAAGCGGATGATGCAGCCATCGCCTCGATCCCAGTTCCATGGGAAGAACGCGAAGGTACAGCGTTTTCCGGTTACCGCATCCAGATCCCCACCGACATTTTCAATTCCGAGAATACCTTTGGAGAACAGCATGTTGTGCACCGGCTCCCACTCGGGAAAATCAACTTCCCACGGCGTCCCTCCTGACCACTCAAGATACTCTTTTTCGAGGTGTGGCATGATCGGACCGTTTCGCTGCGGACCAATGGCAGTTGCCAGCGGGTGATCGTTCGCCTGGGTATCGTGGCCAACGACTTTCACACCTTTCTCAATCATCCACTCAGCTGCAGAGGGAACGAGACCCGGGCAATAAGCAAAGTAGTCGCCGTCTTCATACTGCTTGTGCCAACCTGTGTTGATGATCAGCACATCGCCTTTGCGGATTGCATGACCACAGGCCTTTTCCAGATCATCACCGGTGATTTGCTCCCATTTCTTTTTTGGTACAGAAACCACCAAACCCGAGCCAAAGAAATGGGGTAGCGGCACCTCGTCGATGAACGGCGTTCCCTGAACGACATGCGCTGGTGCATCAATATGAGTGGTCACGTGCATAGTCGTAGTAATCGTTTGAGACAACACGCCGGACTTGGCCATATAGTGCTTTCGGTCGATCTGGACGTCCTTGAAATACGGCCAGTTGGGGCACTGAAACCCGTATCTGTGGCTCAGATTGTAAAACTCAAGCCCCATGTCATTGTCGGTGTTTGCCTGAAACTCAATGCCGCGGATTTCGACCATTGGGCATATCTCCTCTGTTCGCCGGAAACGCGGCGGTGTTCGCTTTTCAATTGTCTGGGTGGCCTCCCCACCTGTCCCGTATGATGATGCATACGCACCGCATTATGGTCAACTAAAAACTCACTATACGGTTGACTTGCACCGCATTATGATACACCACTAAAAAATCGCCAGGCATCCAGAGCTACGATGCCAAGACAGAATGGGATAGGTTAAATGTCTGAAAAAGTGGATAAAGGTGGCATTCAGGTCATTTCCAGAGCGGCCTCGATTTTGCGTGTTCTAAAAGAAAACCAATCCGGAATGAGCTTGGGGAAAATCGCCGAGCGTGTTGACCTGCCCCGCTCTACGGTACAGAGAATCACAAGTGCGCTTGCTGAAGAAAAACTTGTCATCGCGGATGCAAATGGGGGCGGTTTGAGGCTCGGCCCCGAACTGAGCGCTCTCGCGGGCGCCGCGCAGTACAGCATCGTCGAACACTGTCGGCTGCTTTTGACGGAACTGACCCAAAAGACCGGGGAAACCACAGACCTCGCCGTCATGCGCGGTATCGGCATGGTTTTCTTAGATCAGGTCCCAGGTGTCTATCGATTGACGACCGTTTCGCAAGTGGGCGAGGTTTTTCCGCTGACCACCACTGCAAATGGGAAAGCTTGTCTCGCTCAACTCGATGAAGGAGATGCGACAAAGCTCATTCAAAACGAATGGGAACGGAATGGTATCCAAAGGAATTTGGATGAGTTCCTTTCCGAACTGAATACGGTCCGCGAACAGGGCCTTGCCTATGATTTGGACGAGCATTCCGCCGGCGTGTCGGCGATCGGGTTTTCTTTCGTCGACTGGGTCGGAGACCTGCACGCGATCTCAATTCCAGTGCCAACGACGCGATTTGCGCGACAAAAAGAAAGCATCGAAAGAGCTCTGCTGGAAACATCCTCAAGTATTCATCAAACCTTCCATTGAATACATGAAAACGACTGTGGCTCGATTTAGGCTCGGGACGGGTCAAGCTTTTGTGTCTGCAATAGACGCGAAGGTGCTGTCAGATGAATTCGAACCAGTCTTTGTTTGCCGCGTAAATTGCGTACCTATTCGGAACAAAGTTGACGCCACTCGGCAAGAGCGGCGGTGCGTGTTAGCTTGAATGGTGCTGTCAGACGAATTCGAACCGGTCTCAGTTTGCCGCGGAAACCGCGAACCTATCCGGAACAAAGTTGACGCCACTCGCTAAGTGCGGCGGCGCGGGTCAGCTTGAAGGTGTCTCGACTGGCTAGCGATCTTTCCTGGTTGAAGTGGTTGTAGACAGAGGAATGGACGGAGGCGAATTTCTGTAAACTTCGCATGCGCCTGAAACGCTGCATCGCGCGTTCGCGTCGTCGAAATGGGAGGTGCGAATTCTCGACGCGGTTGTTGAGCCACCTGCCCGTCTGTTGTTTTTCAAGCGCGCCCATTTCTCTGAGCGCTGCCTTGTAGGAAGCGAAGCGATCTGTGACGATCTCTTCGGCGCAGCCGTGCCGCTTCATCAATTTCTTGAGAAATTTCAGTGCTGCAGCTTTGTTACGGCACTTCGTTACAACTGCTTCCAGCACCTCGCCTTCGTCATCCACAGCGCGCCAAAGATAATGCCGTTTGCCATTCACTTTCACAAAGACTTCGTCCACGTGCCTCTTCCATTTTGAAAAGGTTCGGAGTTGCTGCACACGCTTCCGTCTGATCTCAGCGGCGAACATCGGGCCGAACCTATTCCACCAATAGCGGACTGTCTCATGGCTTACATCGATCCCACGTTCATGCAGGAGATCTTCGACATTCCGAAGCGAGAGTGGAAATCGGATGTACAGCATCACCGCCAGGCGGATGATTTCGGGGCTGGTTTTGAAGTACTTGAAGGTGGCATCTTTGGTCATTCCTAAATGCTATGCAACCGCCCGCCCCGCTCAAGAAAAGTTCTTCTGACAAGACCGCTGAACACGCTTCCGTCTAATCTCAGCAGCAAACATTGGCCCGAACCTGTTCCACCAATATCGGACAGTTTCGTGGCTCACGTCGATGCCTCGCTCGTGCAACAGATCTTCGACATTTCGAAGCGAGAGCGGGAAACGGATGTACAGCATCACCGCAAGGCGGATGACCTCGGGACTGGTTTTGAAGTACTTGAAAGAGGCAGGTTTGGTCATTGGCAAAAGCTACGCAACCGTCCTGCCTGCCTCAAGACAAGTTCTTCTGACAAGACCAGCGCTAAGACGAGTTTTTCTGGCAAGTCGCTACCAATTATTCATCTTTTTCATAAACTATAAATGGCGTTCTCTTAGCGACTTTGTCGTACAGAACTCGACCGGGATAATTAAATTCTTGAGTTGTCCAGTAGGTGGTCGGAACACCGTCCTGCTTGGCGATCTGGAAGACAGTTTCGATTAGAGCTCGACCAACACCTTTTCCTCTAACCTGCTGATCAGCGAAGAGATCCATCAAATAACAGGTATCCTCCACCGACCACATGAACCTATGGTAAAGGTAGTGCGCTAGTCCAACCGGTTTCCCTTCTAACTCAGCGATGAGGCAATTGTATTCACCTGCATCTGTTGACAACAATCTGTTGAACGAAACCTCGTAGACTTCTTCTGAGACAGAGGTCTCGTAGAAATCCAAGTATGCCGTCCATAAGCGCCGCCACTCTTCGTTGTCTTTCAATTCAAGCGGACGGATGATTAAGCCTTCCGGCATGGGTGATTTCTCCTGCTTTCCCTTGAGTGCGTACAACCGAGATCGCCCAGCGAAGTCAAATCGGCTGCCGCTCGACATCCAGACGATCATGTCTAAGTGGAATGTCCTCATCCACTGCTTCGTCCAATTCCTGCGCGTATCGATGGCCTGAATAAACCGCTGCCGCAATTATCGCCGGAGCGTCGCAATCTCCTATGCGACGAAGGCTGAACGGCAAATCCTCGGAACTCGCCCGCCCCAGTAATCCCCTGTAGAGACCATCATTTGGCTTCCGAGCAGTAACCATCACTATGTTGGCAACCGGAACATTCACATTTGGACCGCCATAGGCGCACTCCAACTCTGCGATTTCGCCATCAAATTGCTTAAGCGACTTTGACGGCAGGACCTCGACCCCTAAGCGAAGCAAATGCGTTCTGATGCGCCAACGTTCGGACGTATTTCTTGCCCAGTCAGAAACACTGTCAAACGGTGTGACCAGCGTGACGGCATGTCCCTGCGTTCTGATTTTTTCAGCAACAACACTGGCCATGTAGTAGCCATCACCATCAAAAACGAGCGTTGGTCCAATGGGAAGATTCCCATCCATGATGTCATCGGGAGTAAAGACCCGACCTAAGGCTGACCCTTTTGCGACCGGGGCGAAACGTTCTTCGTCAAAATACTCTTTTCGCCAAGTCGCGCCGGTCGCGATCGCAACGTGGTCAGCATCGACGGCCAAGATATCGTCAACTGTCAGCGGGCTTTCACGGTAGATTTCAACGTTGGGCATCTCCATCAATTGCTGCTCGCGATAATCTTTGACGCGAATGTACTCGCTCATTCCAGGCAGAGCCGCTTCGCGCGAGACCCTGCCACCCAACTCACGAGTAGCTTCCGCCAATTGGACATCATACCCACGCACGCCAAGTGCCCGTGCCGCTTCCAGTCCGGCAGCGCCTGCCCCGACAATCAAGACGCGCGCATCTGAGGATTTCTTACGAATGATTTCAGGGTGCCAGCCTTTGCGCCACTCCTCTCCCATTGTTGGGTTCTGAGTGCATCGAATAGGTACCCCTATCGAGTCACTGGCGTAACAAACATTGCATCCGATACACTCGCGGATCGCGAACAAGCGTCCTTCCTCAATCTTCTTTGGAAGGTATGGATCAGCAATCGACGGGCGCGCTGCCCCGATGAAATCGGTTACGCCCCGCCTGACTTGCGAGACCATGGTATCCGGTGACGTGAAGCGACCAACGGTCACGACAGGCTTATCCGTTACCGACTTGACCCAATGCATGTAGGGTTCAAGAGCTGCTTCTTTGGTAAAACGGGAGACACCCATCTCAACCGAATAATCTGCGATGTTGATATCCCACAAATCCGGCAGGTCAGAGATCATCTCAAACATCTCTCGTCGTTCACCATAGATTGGCTGGCCATCCTCGCCGATCTCTTCGTCAGCCGAGAACCGAACGGCCACGGCGCACCGGTCGCCAACGGCCTCCTTGGTTTCCTGAATCAATTCTCGTGTGAGACGCACCCTATTTTCTAAGTTGCCACCATATTCGTCACCGCGCGTGTTCACGCGCGGATGCAAAAAATTCGAGATCAGGTATCCATGCGTTGCATAAACATAGACAACGTCAAATCCAGCGTCTCTTGCCCTCAAAGCGGCCTTTCGATGCCAACGGCGTAGATCCCGGATGTCCTGCTTGTCCATGGCGCGGGTCTGAAATGGATGCCCTTTTGTGTTTGGCCGGCTGTCCACATCCATGCTCGGCAACCGGGAGAACAAGTTGTTCGAGTTGGCGCCTCCGTACCATAGTTCAGCACCTGCAAGGCTGCCGTATTCGTGCACCGCGTCCGTCATCAGTGCGTGCGCCCGAACATCACTGTCATCCCAAAGCGACGCGTAGGGATGCGGAAGGTCGTCGGATGATGGGTGGATCGAGTTGTATTCCGTGCATATGACGCCCCACCCTCCTTGCGCCTTCACTTTACGCATAGCAGCAAGCGTACGTGGGTATTGCCAACCCATACCTGTACAGTGTGGCACCTGATAAAACCGGTTTGGCGCAGTAACTGGCCCGATTTGGACTGGTTCGAAAAGGATGTCGTAGCGAGAGTCCATGTCCATTTATTTGTCCTTATTTAGCTGCGCCATGCGCCGGCTGATCTTGTCTGGAATTTCCGGTCTGAGAGCCATTCTGCTTCAATCACCGTTGTTGAACGCGGGCATTTGAAAATGATCCGGGTAGACCTTGGCAAGAAAGGCGGCGATGTGATCCCGGGCGACAGAACGCCGAAAATTCTCGGGATAGGTCAAAAGTTCCAACCAGATTCCGTCGTAAAGAGCTTCCAAAATATTGGCGACTTGCCTTGGCGGCATGTCTTCATACCCACCGTCTTCAGCAATCTCTGAACACAGTCTCAGTGCTACGTCGTACCGCTCCTGATCGATGTCATTGATCAGACTGCGATAGACTTCGCGCCGTCCTGCTTCTCCGAAAAACGCAAACCAAACGGCTAGCTTTTTTGGCGTGCAAATCTGGGGGTGAAAGTGCGCATCGACGATCGCCAACAGTTTTTCAGGCGCTGACAATCCTGCATTGTCAAAGGCTTCCAACCACTGTTCGTGGTGCTCCTTTGCTAGAAACAGCAACGTTTCTTCCAGCAAGTTCTGCTTGCTTTTGAAGTGGAAGTTGACAATGCCCAGTGACAAACCTGCAATCTCGGTCACGGTGGACATGGTCGTTCCGCCAATTCCGTTCTGAGCAATCGAGTCGATTGTAGCGTCGATGAGTTGCTGACGCCTCACCTCTTTGGACTCGGTACGCCGCCGTCCTTCAGGGTTTGTTTTTTCGATTGGCGATTGTCTCACCCGAATGCATCCCATCTACTAAAGCACTTCATCGGTCTTGCCTGCGCCCAACAGCCGTTCTTTTTCAGCGCGTGGACAATTGACATATGAGAGATAAATGCCATTGATTGAACAATCATTCAATGGAAAAGGGGGAGTGATTTGAAAATGCCCGGACGCACGCAATCGTAAACCTAGAGTTCCAACCAAAAAGTGAAAACCGGATCGTGCACCAAAGAAATAACCCTGCGATGCAAAGCCCCCAAAGGCTCAATTCGATCTTCAATGGCCGCCCAGGCCGTATCGGCCTGCGATTGATCCCTGAACTCTATAACAGCCATAAGCGTGTGGTCGCGCAGCTCGTCAGTATCGTAACCACTAGCGGGGATGCGTCTGCACAAAGGCGTCCCTTTCACGGCCAGATCTGTCTTGATCAAGTGTTCGACAAACGCGTTCCACGCCTGCTCGAACGCGTCTAGCTCGACGGTTGGTTTCAATTCGAATTGGTTCAATAGTCTGGGCATTCGTCACATACTATCCGGCAAGTATCACGAGCCGAACCTACGCAGTTCCCCTCACAAGGCAAGCGCGAGGCCACTAGATGATCCGAAACGAAAACCCAGTCATTGCAAATAGCCTGTGGTCAGCAACAGCATGCTATTCGTCAGAATGCCCGCAACTGGTTGGCGAACAGCACTCTGACGTGACCGTGATTGGAGCCGGTTTCACTGGGCTTTCGGCGGCACTTCATCTGGCCGAGCAAGGCGTCAATGTTGTTGTGATGGATGCCCAACATCCGGGCTGGGGAGCTTCTGGACGCAATGGCGGTCAAATCAATGTAGGCCTAAAGGACGAGCCGACGGGCATCAAAACCAAATTTGGTGAAATCTGGGGAACCAGAATGATCCGAATGGCTGGTGACGCCGCCGATCTTGTTTTCGACTTAATCACTCGGCACGGGATTGAGTGCGACGCAAAACGCCCAGGCTGGCTGCGTGCAGCGCATACTCACAAAACACTCAGTGAACTACACAAACTAGCTGAGGATTGGGACAACCACGGCGGGGGTATGGTACAGCTTGATCAAAACGAAATGCAGCGACTGACCGGGACCGAAGCTTACCTTGGCGGCGTTCTGGATCGCCGCGGTGGTGTTTTGCACCCGCTGAATTATGCACTTGGACTGGCCGAAGCAGGTCGCCGCAATGGCGTGCAAATCTTCGGCGAAACGCCTGCCAATCAGATTAAATCAGAGGCCGGCCGCTTTCGTGTTGAAACTCCCAAAGGATCTATCACCTCAGATAAAGTGCTAATTTGCACTAACGCCTATTCCGGAGATTTACATCCGCGCTTGGCTCAGTCAGTTTTGCCCGTTCGGTCAGTTCAGGTTGCTACCTCACCTTTGTCCGACAATATACGCCAAACAATTCTGACAGAAGGCAACGCTTTGTCAGACGCCCGACGCCTACTTCTGTACTTCAGGCAAGACGCGGAAGGTCGCTTTCTGATGGGAGGTCGCGGCACCTACAACGACAACTCCACTCTCAAACAAATCGAACGTTTGAAGCGCATCTCTGTCGAACTTTTCCCCCAATTGTCCGGAGTTCAGTGGGAATATGAATGGGGTGGCTTTGTTGCTTTGACAAAAGATCACTATCCACATCTGCATGAGCTCGCTCCAGGGATTATGACAGGTTTGGGATACAATGGGCGCGGCGTCGCCATCGCTACGGCAATGGGGCGCGTCCTCGCCAAATGGGCGACTGGAACCAAATCAGACGAGCTGGAATTTCCTGTCACCGCCCTCAGACCACTGCCTTTCTCCTTTGCGAAAGAGACTCTGGTCGAAGCAGAAATCCTACGCTTGAAACTCTTAGACAAGTTGGGCCTTTAGAAGGCCAGCAAACAGCGCCGCCTAGCGGTTTTGGGAGAAGAAGCGATAGGTCAACGCGATAGCGGCCAATGAGAGACCTGAGCCGTATCCGATCCAAACTCCGTTGGGACCGAACCCAAGCCAAAAGCCCAGCACATATCCAAGCGGCAAAGCAAAGACCCAATAGGCAATCAGGGTAATGGCGACAGGAACATGATTGTCCATCATTCCCCGAAATGCGCCTAGCATTGTCCCTTGCACACCATCTGCAATCTGCATTGCTGCAATCACAAGGAACATTGATATCGCAAGAGAAACGACCTCTGTGTCATCTGACAGGCTATTTGCCAAAGAGGCACGGCCAAACAAAATAACAGTGACGACCACGGTCATCCAACCGACGACGACCAACAGCGACGCCAACACAATCGGCTTGAGCCGTTCTGTTTCATCCGCACCAAGTGCCTGAGCGACACGTATCGAAATCGCAATCGAAACCCCTAGCGGCACCATGTAGATAACGTCGCTGACCGCAGAAACGATTTGATGGGCGGCGAGCGCAGCGGCACTGAACCAACCAAGCATAAGGCCGGCGACAGCGTAAGCGGCCCCCTCCCCTAGGTAGCCAACGGAAATAATGAACCCTTCTTTGACCTGCGCTTTGACCTCGGGCCAGTCGAAACTCGCGGACCTCAGAAGGCCTCTCTTTCTTTTCCATACTCGTATAATCACGAGCGCCATTATCAACGGCATTATCTGAGACAACAGACTTGCAATCCCGGCGCCAACAAGACCCAGACCTGGCCAGCCACCAACTCCGTGGATCAAAACATAGTTCGAAGGGATGTTGAAACCGACCGCAAGAAACGCAAGACCAACCCCAATCCAGGGACGGTTCATGGCGTCAAAAAGAGCCTTAAGCGTGTAGAAAACCGTGAAGGGCACCAAAAGAAGGCTCATCGCAATCCAATACCCGCCAATTAGACTGACCACTTCAGGCGGCTGCCCAATCCAAGAAAGAGCAGGCTCAAGGCAGATCATTGCAACAGCGCCAACTGACCCCACGACTAGGGAAACAAAAACCCCGGCGTTTGTTGCTGCTGCCAACCCTTGGTCACTTGTTTTCCCAAAAGCTTCGGCCATACGCACACCAATTGCGGACACAAAGCCGTAGAGCGCTGAATAGAAAATGATCAGCACCGAGGCCGTAATTGAGACCGCCGCCAGAGGAAGTGTGCCCAACGAGGCCACCATCACTGTGTCAACGACGCCAATCAAAGCAGCAGCAGCAAGAGAAATGACTATCGGAAAAGCAAGCCGCGCAAGGTAACGCGCCTCTTTTAAGGTGGCGCCCCAGGATGGCCGAGGCCGCTGCGATATCCGAACTCGCGTCATATTGTGGGGCCTTTCAGTCGAAATTGACTAAGCCGTATCTCCAAGTAATTCTGGAACCAAACGAACAAGGCATCCCCAGGCAGCTTGCTCCGCCTGCTTTCGGCTCAGGCCTTCCGGAGCTAGATGCAATCGTTGCCAATAGCCATCCGTCAATGTCTCCATCCATTCAGCCATTTGATCTGCTGATATAGCGTCGTCTGCTGAGAGCAGTTCATTCCAGATCAATCTCAAAGTCTCTCTTCGACGTGTCTCGAAATGCTCGGCAACTTCGTCATACTGCAGCTGAAATCGAAGCTCGCCCCAAAATGCATACCAAAGGGGCAAGACATCGGGACCACACGCATCAGAGTGGAAGTCAGCTTTTATTAAAGCCCTTATCTTTTCGGCGGGCTTGTCCCCTGCTCGTTCTAAAGAAGCTGTCCAGTGCTCTTCGTAACGCTGGTACAGGTCACGCAAAGTTTCGGTCAGAAGACCTAGCTTTGACTTGAAGTAAAACGCTGCGACACCCTGAGAAAGCTCCGCCTCAGACGCGACTGTTGCAAGCGTCGTTTTTGCCAATCCATGGGTCAATATTGAGCGGCAAGCTGCGTCCAGCAGCTGCCGGCGACGACGATCTGCGTTCTCCTTCCTCTCTTTGCGAGGACGTTTCCGCTCAGCTTCGACCAATTGTCGCTCCTCCTACGAATGCAGCCATCTACAGCGCGCAAAAAAGATGCGTCAATAGCTTGAAATTTATTTGAGCGCTCAAATAAACTTTACGAATGCGCTCCCGATCTGTAAACGGGAGAGAAGGGGATGGAGAAATTTGACGGTTGAGAACAGATACGATGTGATTGTGGCCGGCGCTGGTCACAACGGAATGACCGCCGCCGCCTATTTGGCGCGCGCTGGCATGCGTGTTTTGGTGGTCGAAAAGAACGACTGGATCGGTGGCGCGGCAGTCAGCCGGTCGCTACACGAGGGTTGGACATACTCCAACTGCTCGTACGTTTGCTCTCTTCTGCGGCGCGAGATTGCCAGGGACCTCGAGCTACCAAAATACGGACTTCAGGTTATTCCGTATGAAGGCGGCGCGAGTTTCACGCGCGATGGGGATTACTTCGCCTACTATTCCGATCACAACGCACTGAAGCGTGAGATGGCGCGTCATTCCGAAAAAGATGCCGACGCCTATCGCCGCTATTCGCAAGCCATCATGCGGCAATGCCGTTTTATACGTCCGTTTTTACTTCGGGACGCACCGGACCCCGCTTCTCTCCATCCGCGCGATCTCGGCGAACTGGCATACCTCGTAAAAAAAGCACATGGGTTGGGTAGTCGGGAGCTCGGTGAAACGCTGAAATTCTGGACAATGTCCATTGGTGACTTCCTGGATGAACACTTCGAAAACGACCTGATCAAGGCCCATTTGGCTGGCTCAGGCATTATCGGCACCGGCCTCGGGGTGTATTCTCCCGGAACAGCCTACGTTCTGCTGCACCACTACATGGGTGACATTGATGGCGGCATCGGAGCATGGGGTTTCGCGCGTGGAGGGATGGGCGCAATTTCGAATGCCATTGCAGCCTCTTTCAAGGATCACGGCGGTACCATCCACACGGGTTCGGGGATTGAGAAAATTCTCAGCAAAGACGGACGCGTTGAAGGCGTAGCTTTGGAGGACGGCAAGGTTTTTCATGCCCCTGTCGTTGCCTCCAATATGGATATCAAACGCACAATTCTGCACCATTTAGATATGGCCGAGTTGCCGGATGATTTCACCAAGGCGGTGCGAAACTTCAAAATTCGGGGGTCCTCGGCAAAGCTCAATATTGCGCTTGACCGCTTTCCAAATTTCCCTGCAGCACACGAGCACACCAGCTTCCTCAGGGGTGATTTGCATGTGTCGCAGAGCCTCTTTGAACTTGAAAAGGCCTATGATGATTGGAAAGTCGGACGCTGGTCGGAAAAGCCTTATATCGACATGCTCATCCCAAGCCAGATTGATCCGACTATGGCGCCGACAGGTGCCCACATGATGACGGTTTTCGTCCAATATGCGCCTTATGACTTAGTAGTCGACGGCGTTAGATCTGCCGAGAATTGGGACGACAAACAGCGCAACGCGCTGGCAGAAACTGTACTCGAGCAGATGTCTGTGGCGTGTCCCGACATTCGCGAGCGCGTTGTTCATATGGAAGTTCGTTCACCATTGGAAATTGAGCGCGAGGTCGGTCTGACAGAGGGCAACATTTTCCAAGGCGAACTAACTTTTGATCAGCTTTTCTTCAATCGGCCTGTCCCAGGTTGGTCGCAGTACAATTTACCTATCAAGGGGCTTTATCTGTGCGGGTCGTCCGCCCATCCTGGCGGTGGGGTTATGGGGGCCCCAGGTGCAAACGCTGCCCGCGCTATTCTCAGGAAAGAAACACGGCATGGCCGAATGAAGGGGTATGCCGCATGAGCCAATTTGATGCGATTGTCATTGGCGGCGGTGTAAACGGCCTGATCGCCGGAACACTCCTTGGTCGACGCGGCAAGAATGTCTGTATCATTGAGAAATCCGACAGGTTCGGCGGCATGGCGTCTTATTCTGTGGACGGCGGTCCGACCCTTGCACATTCGCTATATAACCTGAGCCCGCGGGCATTGAGTGACATCGGCATAGATCTTCGACACCCTGTCCTGTCCGGCAAACCCGTCTCAACGGTCTCTCTGTCTGAGGATGGGCGGCACATCGTCTTCAAGAACGACGGCGTGTATTGGCGCGACGGGACAAAACACCGGGAATCAGATGCCTGGTCTGATCTGACACGCCAATTGACTACGTATGGAGACCTTTTGCGCCAACTCGCCGAGGCTCCACCTCCTGGGGGTCAAAAAGCCATCCTCTCCCGAGGTGGGCTGAATGAGTTTTTGCGCCTAGCAAAACTGGGCATCGGCCTGAAAAAGCTGGGCAAATATGAAATGCGGCGTTTCCTGCAGGTCGTCTTATCCAATGTCCACGACATTGTCCTGGATGACCTGTCGGAAGGACCGGTGGCTGGAATGCTTGCTGCTGATGCAATCTGGGGGACAGCCACCGGTCCAAGATCTCCGGGCACTGTGTTCAATCTGATCTATCGTTTGGGTCACGGAGGGACCATCACTCGACCAGCAGGCGGTATGTCCGCGCTGACCGATTTGATGGTGGAAGCTGCGCGAAAGACGGGTTGCGTGCTGATGCCGGACACTGAAGTATCCCGCATTCTGTTGGACAACGATGCCGTCTCCGGAGTGGAAACAACCGATGGACGAACCATTGCCGCACCTAATGTGCTCAGCAACCTTGCCCCAAAACTAACAAGCCGAATGACCGGCCCCTCTGCCTTTGACATCGAAACGATGCGGCGAGTGCGAAATATACGGGCGCGTGGAACAACGGCCAAGGTCAATCTACGGCTCAAGGATAGCTCCGCCCTGCCCAG
The DNA here is from genome assembly GCF_056541705.1 of Ruegeria sp. AG1. Lineage (NCBI taxonomy): Bacteria > Pseudomonadati > Pseudomonadota > Alphaproteobacteria > Rhodobacterales > Roseobacteraceae > Ruegeria > Ruegeria sp. AG1. The sequence continues at coordinate 54,230 of NZ_JBQFYU010000015.1, forward strand.
CCTGAGTGACGAATTGGCACACGAACGTCTGATCTATGCTCCTTCTGTGGAATACGTCGAAGCTGCGTTCAATCCGGCTAAGTATGGTCAAATGTCCAAAGCACCTGTGATTGAAGCTTTCAAAATGCAGACAGCCGACGGGGCAAGCTGGCTGTCAACGATAGTGCAATATGCGCCATCTGACCTTGAAGGCGGCTGGACTAAGAAGGCAAAGGAACAGCTTGCGGAAATTACAGTTGAAACTCTTAGCCGCGCCCTGCCCGGCTTGGGTGATCAAATTGCAGGTATGCAGGTCATAACACCGGATCAAATCGAAAGCGCAACCGGAGCGCCCGGCGGGCACTGGCACCATGCAGAAATGTCCTTGGACCAGCTCCTTACACTTCGGCCCGCGAACGGGATGTCCAGATACTCCATGGGGCCGAAAGGGCTGTTCCAATGCGGTGCAGCAACGCATCCCGGTGGCGATGTCATGGGCCTCGCTGGTCGCAATGCGGCCTTGGCGGCGCTGGAGGCTCAGCCATGAGCATCTTTACCGATCCAAAACTCGGTTTGATACCCGGGCCGTTTCACAAAAAACTCGAAGAGCAAAATCGCGCAAAAAATTGGTACGATTGGGCCGGCTTTGCTGCCCCGGGTTTTCTGGACAGTGTCGAGTTCGAGTACTTCGCGCTGCGAAATCAGGCATCCTTGTTCGACATCTCGCCAATGCACAAATACCGATTGACCGGGCCAGACACGACCGCGATGCTCAATCGCCTCGTGACACGGGACGTCCGAAATATCAACGTTGGTCGCGTGGGGTACGCGGTCTGGTGTGATGAAGAGGGTATGGTCATCGATGACGGGACTCTTTTCCACCTTGGCGACAACGATTGGCGCCTTTGTTGTCAGGAACAAATGCTGACATGGCTACTCGACGCTGCATGGGGTTTTGACGTTTCAGTCGTCGACGAAACTCACAGTGTTGCTGGACTTTCGTTGCAGGGGCCGACCTCATACGCAGTTTTGGAAGCCGCTGGTTTAGATGTCAGCAAGCTAAAGCCATTCGATCTCGCTCAAATTGATCATGATCTTATGATCTCGCGGACGGGTTTTACCGGTGATTTAGGTTACGAGCTCTGGTGCGACTGTGACCAGGCAGAAGCGCTTTGGGACACAATTTGGAAAGGTGGCGAACATCAGGGACTGCGCGCCATTGGATACGAAGCTGTAAACTTGGCCCGCATCGAAGCCGGTTTTCTGACCGCAGGTGTGGATTTTCAACCGGTTCATGCGACCGAACGGTTGCACCGAGGCCAAACACCATTCGAACTTGGTCTGGGTCGGCTCGTCGACTTCAACAAAGGTCATTTCAATGGCCGGCGAGAGCTGCTGTCCAAGCGAGAGAAACCAAGAAGCCTCCTCATGCGTTTCGATGTCGAAGGATTCAAACCCTCGGAAGGGTCGTTGATCTACAATCGACGCAAAAAAGAAGTTGGGCACATAACATCCGGGATTTGGTCGCCGACCGCAAAGCGCAACATCGCGTTGGCACATGTCCGTATGCCGGATGCTGGCCGGTCATCTGGCTTAAAGGCCGAGATTTACACTCTGCAAGAAGGCAAATGGCGTACCAGGATGGCGCGCCTCAATCCTGTCACCAAAGCCTTTTTCGCACCGCCCCGCGCACGAGCTACGCCACCGGCCCGCACCTAAAGGAGAAGCAGACGTGAACACCCTAGGTAATACACCAACCGACGGCGACCTTGTCGCTTGGGATCGCGACCATCACCTACATCCTTGGGCCGGAACCGACGGCTTTGGGTCCGACGAGTACATGCGAGTAAATACAGCGGATGGTATCTACCTCTGGGATGCTGCAGGGAAGCGATATATTGATGGCCCTGGCGGAATGTGGTGCACACAGATCGGATACGGGCGTCAAGAGATGGCCGATACCATTTCCCAACAGGTTATGAAGATGCCCTATGCGTCGCCGTGGTCGTTTACGACCGAACCCGCGGCGGTTTTGGCGCGAATGATCGCGGAACGTACACCAGGCGATCTGAACAAGGTGCACTTCACGACCGGTGGGTCTACGGCCGTTGACACCGCACTGCGGACCGCGCTTTTCATGAACAAACGGCTTGGCCGACCGGAGAAGAGGATCGTGATCGGTCGGGAAAAAGGCTACCACGGATCAACCTTTCTCGCCGCGACTGTCACTGGAAAAGAACGTTTCGAAACAAGCTTTGAAAAAGCTCAGGATCTGGTGCGTTTTCTGCCCGACGTGAATCCCTACCACCGGCCAGAAGGGACTAGCGTTGAAGCCTGGTGCGACGCCAAAGTTGCTGACCTTGAGAACCTGATTGCTGAGGTAGGCGCCGACCGTGTTGCCGCCTTTATCGCGGAACCGATCCTGTGTTCCGGTGGCGTGATCGTTCCACCTCCGGGTTATCACAAGCGCACGCTCGAAATTTGCAGGGCAAACGACATTCTGTACATTTCGGATGAAGTCGTAACCGGCTTTGGCAGGCTGGGCCATTGGTTCGCCTCAGATGAGGTCTTTGGCATCGTCCCTGACATTATCACATGCGCAAAAGGATTAACCTCGGGCTATCTGCCGCTAGGTGCCTGCATAATCTCGGACGCAGTAATGAAACGCATTTCAGACGCACCGGGCGACGATGTTTTCTACAACGGCTACACATACTCCGGGCACCCTGTGAGCTGCGCGGCTGCCATCAAGAATATTGAAATCATGGAGCGCGAGGACATTCTAGGACACGTTCAACGCGTCACACCGCATTTCCAGGACCGCCTAAATCAAATAAAGGAAAAGTTCCCGATAGTTGGGGATGTGCGCGGTGACGGGCTCCTCGGGTGCATAGAATGTCGCCCTCGACTGAACGTCGTGAGTTACGAAGCACATGTGAAGTTTGGACAGAAACTGGACGATGCGTGCGAGGAGATGGGACTCCTCTTGCGACCATTTGGAAACATGGCCGTGTTCTCGCCCCCTCTGATCATAACTCCGTCGCAGATAGACGAAATGTTCGACATCATGGAAGCTGGTATGGCACAAGTCAGCAAGGACTACGACGCATAACGGTCATCGCGCCCATTCAAAGTTCCAGTCAGATCAGGCTGGTTTCCGACCACGGATGTGATGCGGGCAATGCTCTCCGGTTTTCAGCACTGGCTGCATTGCGTCCCAGATCTCGATCTGATGTTCAATAAACTCCGCACCATGACGAGCTTCCCAGTCGACTCGGTTTGGCCCGGTTAATTCCTCCAGCTCAGCAGCTGATACCTGAGCATACCAAGCGTTGCGGTTGACTAACTCTACGTCTTCAAAGCCAGCCAGCTCCATTGCAGCGCGGTACTTAGAGGGCGACGCCATCTGAAACTCCAAGGCTTCCATCTTTACGTAGTGCGCCATTTCCGGTGACATCTCACCATCATGATTGGTCAGCCAGTCAGAAGCAGCGAAATAACCGCCTGGTTTGAGCACACGATAAGCTTCCGCAGCCATCGCTACTTTGTCGGTGATATGGATGATCGAGTCCTTCGAAAACACTACGTCAAAAGTACCATCTTCGAATGGCATTGGACCTGGAGTGACCTGTTTGATATCGACCTTTCTCTCCAGATCCGCCTGCCCAACTCGCTCTTTCGCAGCCGCGCAAACCGGGGCCTCTACATCAATCCCCGTAACTCTAGCGGCGCCGAACTCCCGTGCCATCAACACTGCAATGGCCCCAGATCCGCATCCGATATCAAGGATATGCTTATCTTTCAGATCAATCCCTTTAACAACACGCGCAACTTCTTCAGGGCCTCCCGGTGAAAGAAACCCCTCTCCCCAGAGCTCCTCCAGAAAGCTGATTGCCTGTTGGTCATATAGGATCTCGTCTGACATAGGTTTCCCCCGCATCTGATTGTCAGTCAGTCACTGCAGTGAAACCTTTTCTCTCATCTCAGACAAGCTTTATCGCGAAATCGCAGGTCATAGATTCAGCTATAATTGAATGATCATTCAGTCAGTAGACAGCAAGTGATTTGGCTGGTATTCGGAGAAAAGAACGCCTAAAAGGATTTTCTCGCAATGGCTGACACCCTACCGACGCATGCCCAAACCGTGATTATTGGTGGGGGGTCGATCGGCGCGAACACGGCCTATCACTTGACTAAGCTTGGCCATACCGATGTTGTCGTTCTGGAACAGGGACAACTGACATCAGGGACCACTTGGCATGCCGCCGGCCTGATAGTAGCCGGCCTTCTCAAATCCGAAGCTGAGTGCGCTATCTACACGCACGGTCGAGACCTTTATGCGAAACTAGAGAAGGAAACCGGTATATCCACAGGTTTCCGCGACGTTGGATATCTGCAGATTGCAACCAATGAAGAACGCCTGCATGAGATGCGTCGCGTCGCAGCCTTCATGCGGCGTTTTGGGATAAACAACCACGAAGTCTCAGTAAAAGAAGCGCAGGATATGTTCCCTATAGGGGACCTCTCAGACGTCGTTGGAGCGTTCCTCATTCCGGAGGACGGTCGGGCCAACCCGGTGGACGTGACAATGTCTCTGACCAAGGGAGCCAAAAACAGAGGCGCACGTTTCTTTGAAGGTGTGCGGGTTGAAGAGATTTTAGCCAGGAACGGCACTGCGACCGGGGTCCGCACTGCGAACGGTCATACTATAACAGCCGAAAACGTTGTGATCTGCGGAGGCATGTGGTCTCGCCAACTTGGTGCAAAACACGGTGTAAATCTACCGCTCCAGGCGGCTGAACACTACTACCTGATAACGGAAAGTATCCCGGGCCTACCTCGCGATCTACCCGTTCTCGAAGACCCTTCCACCTACACTTATTACCGTGAAGAAGTCGGCGGGATGATGTTAGGGCTTTTTGAGCCCGGCGCTGCGGCTTGGAAGCTCGATGGTATCCCGGATGAATGGCAATTCGGAGAGATTGAACCAGATTGGGAACGTGTTGGGCCCGACCTGGAGAAAGCCTATTCGCGCGTGCCTGACACCATGAACTACGGTGTAAAAAAACTATTCTGCGGCCCTGAGAGCTTTACGCCTGATCTTGCGCCGCTTGTTGGCCCGACGCCTGAACTGCGCAATCTCTGGGTTGCATGTGGGATGAACTCACTTGGCATCCTGAATGGCGCGGGTACGGGAATGGTTTTGGCCCATTGGATGGTGGACGGCTTGCCGCCCATCGATGTTACCGGCATCAACGTCAATCGCTTTTCCCGTGAAATGGCGACACCGGCCTTTCGACGCGACAGAACACCTGAGTTGCTGGGAAAGCTCTTTGGTCAGCACTACCACAATGAGAACTACAAAACGGCCAGGAACGTTAAGCGTTCAATGCTCTATGACCGTCTCAAAGCGGCCGGAGCCTTTTTCGGCGAAGGAAATGGTTGGGAACAACCTGATTGGTTTGCTCCGACGCCCGAAGAGGCCAAAGTCGAGAAATACAGTTGGCATCGCCAAAATTGGTTTGAATGGCACGCTGAAGAACACCGGGCAGCACGCGAGGATGTCATCGTAATGGACATGACATCAATGGCGTGTTTCAGCGTCGAAGGACCGGATGCCTGCGCCCTCCTCTCTCGCCTTTCCTGCAATGACGTTGATGTTGAACCCGGTCGCGTCGTCTACACGGCCTGGGTAAATGAACGGGGTGGGTTTGAGGCTGACCTTACGGTTACCCGGCTATCCGATCGGAAATACTGGGTCATCGTGGGAGAAAACTCGGCGGGTCATACCGAGATGCGCATGCGACGGCACGTCCTGGACAACGAGAACGTTGTTATAACAGACATCACCGCAGGGCGCTGCCAAATCAACGTTCACGGCCCAAAGTCGCGTGAACTATTGAGCAGAATATCCGGAGCTGATTTGTCGGACGAAGGTTTTCCCTTCATGACGGCGCGTGAAATCGACATCGGGTACGCCGTAGTTATGGCCTATCGCGTGACGTTTATTGGCGAACTCGGCTGGGAACTTCACGTACCGGCCACTCAGGCCATTCAGACCTACGATCTGATTATGGAAGCAGGTCGAGATCTAGGTGTTCGCAATGCTGGAATGCAAACTCTCAACTCCCTACGGCTAGAGAAGGCTTATCGTGATTTCGGAATTGACGTGGACAACACGGACAACCCAATTGAGGCCGGGCTTGGTTTTGCCGTCAAATTGGACAAACCCGGTGGCTTCATCGGCAGGGAAGCACTCGCCACGATCAAGGCGAAAGGCACGCCCAACAACCGGATGTTGCAGTTCCTGCTAAAAGACCCAGAGCCTCTCATGTACGGCAATGAGATGATTTATCTAAACGGCAAGGAAGTCGGATATATTCAAGTTGGTGGGTATGGGCACACGCTCGGTGCTGCCGTCGGTATTGGTTTTGCCGAGATTGACGAACCGTTGACCGCAAACATAGTCGCAACTGGGCATTGGCAGATCGAAATCGCAGACGAGAAATACGACGCGGCAGCCTCGTTAAAGCCGCTCTATGACCCCGGCATGCACAAAATAAAGTGCTGAAGTACCCGTTCGTTGCTTTCCCTCAGACCGGGAAGTGTTTTGGGAAAAACCGCGACAGCGAAAGCATGCAAACTTCCCTGAATTCCCGACGATCAGCCACCTTTGGATACAGCATCAAACTCAGCCAGGCCCCGTCTGACATCGCCTCTACAGCACGGGCTGTTTTTTCTGGATCAAGATCGTCGTAGCCGCCGTCGGCAATCAATTCACCACATAGGTGCAAAATTCGATCATATCTTTCGTTGTCGTATTTATTGTGAATCTTCAGATAATTCGGCCGGTATTTTGCCTGCCCCCAAAAGGCAAACCAGACAGCTAAGCGCTTGTGAGTGCAGATGCTCTTGTCAAAGTCCGCTTGAATAATCGCAGCCAGCCGATGTGCGGCTTTAGGTTCCGCAGCCTCATAGTATTTGAGCCAATTTTCATAGTGTTCTTGTGCAAGGAAACCCAGCGCGGCGTCATACAAAGCTTCCTTACTGTCGAAGTGATAATTCACCACGCCATGGGACAGATTGGCTGTTTCTGTCACGTGTTTAAGCGTCGTGTCAGAAAACCCGCGTTTCGAGATCGAGTCTATGGCGGCCATGATCAACTGTAAGCGACGAACTTCGGGAGGTTCGGTGCGTCGTTTTTTCTGAAGCTCATGCGTCTCCAATTTAACTCTCCTCTCGTTCAGCCATTTGCCTGTCCAACAAATCCGCTCTCTGTTGCCGGAACATAATTATTGCTGCGATAGCGACACAGATAGCGATCACAAGAATCATGATGGTTGCTAGCGCGTTGATGTCCGGCCTGAGGCCCAGTCGAATGCGCGAAAAGATCAAAATTGGCAAGGTATTTGCGCCTGGGCCGGTAACAAAACTTGCTATGACCAAGTCATCGAGAGACAGCGTGAAGGCCAGCAACCATCCTGAAATTAGTGCCGGCGTCAGCTGTGGGATCGTTATGGCAGTCAGAACTTTGAACGGTTTTGCGCCAAGATCGGCGGCGGCTTCTTCCAGTGTTTGCCCCACACCGGTTAAGCGTGCCTGAATTGTTACCGCCACATAGGCCATGGAAAAGGTAATATGCGCGATCGTAATCGTCGCAAAACCGCGCTCAGCAGGCCATCCGATCAGCTGGTTCAGCGAGATGAAGAAAACCAGCAAGGACAATCCGGTTATCACCTCGGGCATCACCAAGGGCGCGACCAACATGCCACCAAACAAGGTCCGCCCCTTGAACCGTCCAAAGCGCACCATAGCCAGACCTGCCAAGGTGCCAAGCGCCGTGGCAAAAGTAGCGTTGACAACGGCAATCTGAAGACTGAGTGAAACAGCGCTCCAGACTTCCGCAGATTGAAAAAGCTCTTTGTACCAGCGCAACGACCATCCACCCCAAACCGGTACCAGCTTGGAGTAGTTGAATGAGTAAATAACCAACAGGATCATTGGGATGTAAAAGAATGCCAGTCCCAAGGTCAGCATGATGGTTAAGAAACGGGAGCGTTTGGCGTACATCTATTGCTCCTCCGCTGCTTTGCCTTGGTAGTGCTGGAAAACCATGATTGGCAGCACCAGTATGAACAGCAGAACAATCGCAACTGCGGCGGCCACTGGCCAATCGCTGTTTCTAGAGAACTCATTGTAGAGAACCCGCCCAATCATCTGCACGTTGCCGCCACCTAACAGATCGGGGATAACGTACTCGCCGGTCGCAGGGATAAAGACCAGCAGTGAACCAGCGACAATTCCAGGCATCGTCAGAGGCAATGTGATTTTGAAGAAAGTGTTCGTTGGTTTGGAACCAAGGTCGGCGGCCGCCTCGTTCAGGCTGTTGTCCAGCTTCTCCATATTCGCGTACAGCGGCAGGATCATGAACGGCATATAGGTGTAGACGATCCCGATATAGACGGCGAATTCCGTGTAAAGCATGCGGATCGGCTCATCGATCACCCCCAGCGCTATCAGAAGGTTGTTGATCGTGCCTTGATCCGCAAGCAGGCCCATCCACGAATAGACCCGCAACAAGAAAGACGTCCAAAACGGAAGAATGATTGCAAACAACAAGAGCGGCTTCGCGACCGGCCCCGATCGTACAATTGCATAGGCAATAGGGTAGCCAAACAAGAGGCACAAGAACGTACACGTCACTGAAATCTTGAGTGAATTTACGTAAGTGTCAAAGTACAGGCTGTCTTCCCAGATGTAGACAAAATTGTCGAAGACCAGGCGGATTGTCATGATCCCGTCACCTGTCCACTCAATTAAACTTGTGAATGGCGGGCTAGCAATCGCCAGTTCAGCTAAGCTTATCTTTGCGACAATGAAGAACGGTGCCAGAAAGAATACAAGCAACCAGAAGAACGGTATGACGGTGACGATCTGACGCCATCTGCTATGGATACGCCGCATCACTAAACGGATCATGGGTTGTCGTTCAACCTGCGGCGGTTCGAACATATCCTCGGTGAAATCCGTCATGAGTGGAGCAACATGGCGCTAGACGGATCCCAGCTGACATTTACCTTGTCTTCCCAGGTTAATCGCTGCGCAGCATGCGTCGGACGTGACTGGTTGGGCTGAGTGACGTCGAAGATTTCGCCATTTGGAAGCCTTACCTTGTAGATCGATGTCTCTCCCAAATACCCAACATCGTCGATAACGGCCGCTGTCTGGTTCGCGCCCTCAGCAATTGTATCAGATTTCTCAAGTCGAATTTTCTCGGGCCTCAGCGCAACCCAAATCTTGCTGCCAGCCTTAACAGAATGACCGTGATCAATATAAACTTCGCAGAACTCGGTTTCGACCCGAACATGGTCGACCCCATCCTCGGTCACCCTGCCCTCAAAAATATTTGCTGATCCGATAAAGTCAGCCACAAAGCGGGATTCTGGAAACTCGTAGATCTCTGTCGGAGTTCCAATCTGTTTGAAGCGACCCGCGTCCATAACGGCCATTCGCGAAGACAGGGTCATTGCTTCTTCCTGATCGTGAGTCACGACGATGAACGTGACGCCGACCTTGTCCTGAATGTTGGCAAGCTCAAACTGCGTTTGCTTACGCAGTTTTTTGTCCAGAGCAGCCAAAGGTTCATCCAAGAGCAGCAACTTGGGACGTTTGACCAAGGCCCGCGCCAATGCAACACGCTGGCGTTGCCCACCGGACAATTGTTTAGGTTTTCTCTTTTTAAAATCTTCCAACTCAACAAGCTTGAGGATGTCGTGAACTCTGTCCGCAATGTCTAGCTTGGGGACATGGTCTTGCTCCAACCCGAAAGCCACGTTTTTTTCGACGGTCATATGCGGAAACAGCGCATAGCTTTGGAACATCATATTGGTCGGACGTTCGTAAGCTGGCACATCGGCCATATCGACTCCGTCGATAGTGATTGTACCACTGTTCAAATCCTCAAACCCAGCAAGCATTCGAAGTAGTGTCGACTTTCCACATCCAGATCCGCCTAAAAGGCAGAATAACTCTCCTTTGTAGATATCCAGATCAACGTTATCGACAGCAGTCACTGCACCGTATTTTTTGGTTACGCCTCTGATTTTGACCAGAGGTTCCTGTTCTTTTTGATCGAGCCATGGTTCTGGGCTGACAGCCGTGGAAACAGTCAATTTGGGCCTCTTAGTCTGCCAGTCGGGATCTGGGGATGCAGTAGCGAACCGGTCTGGTCCGCTACTTCATTTGCCAGTGTGAGTGGATTTAGTTTCCGGCCTTAAAGTCAGTCCAGGTACGTGTCTGCAAGCGCTCGACCTTGGGAGGAAGAACGGCAGTCGTGTACATCTTGGCAACCTGATCCGATGTTGGGAACGCGGCTGGGCTGGAGGTTACAGCCTCATCAACCATGGGCTTGGCCGTCAGGTTGGCGGTCGCATACCAGGTGAAGTTACTATCATTGGCCGCAACCTCGGGGCGCATCATATAGTTCAGGAAAAGATGAGCGTCTTCTTTGTTCGCGGCGTCTTCCGGGATCAGCCAACCATCAATCCACAGCTGCGCTGTACGATCACCTTCGGGCAGGAAGAAGTCTAGCACTACACCAGTGTCGGCTTCCGCTGCGCCAGACATGGCAAGGAGACCGTCAGGGCCCCATGTGGTTGAGACACAGAACTCTTTCTGAGGCATCCGTTGATAAGCATAGTTATCGAAGGTTTTGATGTATGGCCTGATTTCCGCCAACATCTCCCCAACCTTCTCATAGTCTTCCTTGTTTGTGGAGTTCGCATCCAGGCCCATATGCGCTAAAGCCATCGGAATGATGTCGCCCGGGGAATCCAGGAATGAAACTCCACACTTGGACAGCTCTTTCATGTGAACAGGATCGAAAACCATATCCATCGAGCCTATGGGGGCATCTGGATACGTCTCTTTCACCAATTCTTCGTTGTATGTGACGCCGTGCGTTCCCCACATATAAGGAATGAAGTGTTGGTTGCCTGGATCCCATTCACTTGACAACTGCTCCATGATTGCCGGGTCGATGTGCTTGATATTGTCCAGCTTCGACATATCCAACGGTGCAACAATTCCCGCCTTAATCAGACGAGCCGTATCACTGCCGGCATGACTAACCACATCATATCCGCTGTTTCCCGCGAGTAGCTTGGCATCAATTGCTTCGGCAGAGTCATACGGATCATAGATCACCTTGATACCGTATTCTTTTTCGAAGTTCTCGATTGTGTCTTCAGCGATGTATTCTCCCCAATTCGTAACCTTCAACACACGCTCTTGCGCGTAAGCCGATCCCGAAACTGCAGTAGTAGTTGCTGCTATAACTGTAATTCCGGCGATTTTCCTGATTGAGTTCATAACTTCGCTTCCTCTCCCTGAGTGGTGGCTGAATTTGTCTTGCCTTGTTTGCTAGTCTGTCTTCTCGAATGATCGCGCCTGCGTTGCGGGCGCGATCACCAAGCACCCCATTCCCCCAAGTCGCTATGTTTTTATCTGATTGGTCATTCAGAACGGTAGTCCGCTGAAATCTGCACTGTCAAGCTTGGCTGAATGAATTTTGATCATATCTCTACGTATCACTGGTTTTGCACCTGATTTGAGCAGGTAAATCGAAAACCATCGACCAAGGAAACCTCACAGGCGTGACTAGCAGCACATTTCTGAATGATCATTCAGTCAGAAAAAGTTGACGAGCAAGTCAATTTAAGCGACACCTACACTCAGTCGAAGAGTGGCGGATCCAGCAAGGCCAAATTTTCACTCCTGGATACTGTCCCCATCTGAGACCCAAACTGACCAAACCAAAACTATGCGGGTTGTTCCGATGCGCGACGAAGTAAGAAACACAGAAATTCCTACCAATTGGGACCGTCGCGGGTTGCCCGGTTGGTGCTATCACAGCAATGCCCTTCTTGAACTTGAGAAGAGCGAACTTTTCAAAACGCATTGGCAAATCGCGTGCCATGTTTCGGATGTTCCGGAACCCGGTAATTTTCTATGTTTTGACATGTGCGGTGAGCGCGCCCTGATCTTGAAGGACAGCAACTCGGACATCCGCGCGTTTCTAAACGTTTGTCGTCACCGCGGTTCTCGGCTGGTCTCGAAAGAGCAAGGAAAATGTGCAAACGCTCTAGTCTGCCCATTTCACGGCTGGGTTTACAATCTTGATGGAACGCTACGCGGCGCCGCCCGTCCGGAGTCGTTCCCCGATCTAGACAAGCACGAGTTTGGCCTGAAAGAGATTGAAATGGAAATCTGGCAGGGTTTTGTCTTCGTCCGATTCAAACCTGGACCCCAGCCATCAGTAGCCGAACTGCTAGCCCCGATTGAACAGGAAGTCTCTGCCTACAAAATGGCCGAACATGTCCCGACGGACGGAATCTGGACCGAGGAGACTCCTGTAAACTGGAAATCGATCAGAGATGTCGACAACGAAGGGTATCATGTCCCGCTCGCGCACCCTGCCCTTCAGGATCTGTATGGCTCGACCTATTCAGACGAACCATATGTCGATGGTATCTCACGTTCTGACGGAAAATTCACTCCGACAAAGGGCCGGAGGTGGGCCGTTCGCAACTACAAGAAATTCACTAAACCACAGCCTCACCTGCCAGAACACTTGCACAAAACTTGGCTTTACTACGGCATTTTTCCAAATGCGGTCATAGCCGTCACACCTGAGACGACCCTCTTTTATCAAGAGTTTCCGATCACGACGGATAAATCCATTCTACGGAGCGCGACATACCGAAACCCGAACGAAGACCGCCAACAAAGAGCGGCACGCTACCTTGCCGCCCGGATTGATCGAGAGACAGTGGAAGAAGATATTCAGCTCACGATATGGTCCAACGAAGCCATGGCTTCGGAGGCGTTTGAAGGCTTCTATCTTTCTGATCTCGAGTACGGCGTGCGCTCTCATCATGACCATCTCAGGAACATTCTGCCAATCTACAACTCTGAATCAGCGCCTGGAGAAGATGAAGTTGCCGCGTTGAATGATGCGATGTCCGCTGAGCCGAAATCGTGACTAAAGGTATATTCAAAGTGGAGGAAGCAGAAGCTCAAACGCAGTTCCTGGTAACAGCCATCGGAAAACCTGGCTCTGGCGCCACAAGATATGCTGCCGCGATGTATTTTTTTAAGAGCGGCGAGCTTTCTGCCGAGATGCTGGAAATCTACCGAAGATGCAGCAAGCTTGACACGGAAGATCCGCTCGATCTGGCTGGATACGAGGGCGTTTCAATTCCAGAATTCGTTTGCAATCTAAACTCAAGAACCAATCAATGACTGCTTCCGCGCAAACGACAAAATCCTTGGATAACTCAAATCCTTGTAAATTCTCAAAATGTAAGGAAAGCGCAAACCCACTCCGAAAACCATCTCTCATGCCAATCTCATTTCTGGAGCGAAAGCATTGAAAGTTCACGACTTTGACGTCGTTGTCGTTGGCGCCGGAGCAGCAGGAATTGCAGCTACTCACGCTCTCAAATCCGCGGGACTCTCAGTAGTCTGCATCGAGGCATCCAACCGCGTCGGGGGGCGCACACACACGGACACGGAAATCTTTGGCGTCCCGTTCGACATGGGTGCGCACTGGATGCACACCGAACATGCAAACGCTCTGAAAGCTCCGGGTCTAGCACTTGGTCTTGATCTCTATGCGGCTCCGGACAACGCGGTGACGTATGGCTTGGAGGATGACGCTGTTCTGTGGGACGAGGTCGACGAGCTTCATAGCGCGATAAAAGAAGCGGCGCGCATCGATGCAGAAATTGAAGCAAGTACCGGAATTGTAACAGACCGGTCCTTGGCGGACATTTGGCAGAACAAAGGGCATTGGTCGTTCACGGCAGCGATGACATTTGCCTTGTCGATTGCCAGAGATTTGCCGGATACATCTCTGCGAGACATCAGTGCTTGGGAGGGCGGAGACGATTGGTTTTGCCGCGAAGGCTTCGGACACCTAATTGAATGCACCGCACAAGGGCTGCCAATTAAATTGGCCACTCCGGTCACAGAAATAAAATCTCTCACTGAAGGCGTTCTTATAACCACGGCTACTGGGAAGATCACAGCTCGCACCGCAATCGTAACAGTTTCCGTCGGCGTCCTAGCCGAAGACATCATCCACTTTGATCCCCCGCTAGAATCCGATCGACGCGCGGCGCTCGAGCTTATCACCATGGGGGATTACAATCACGCAGGCCTCCTTTTCCGTCCCGGAGCTTTGCCAGTGCAACCCGATACTTGGCTAACATACCACTTAGAACCCGACGCCAAAGGGGTAGCCCGTGGGGGTGGTTTTCTTTGCGACATCTCAAACACCGGTCTAACTAGCTTTGAAAGTTCTGGCAGCTTTTCCAAAGAGTTGCAGGATGTCGGACCTGAGAGCGCCATCGAACATGCGCTCGAAACACTGGTTGGCTTCTTCGGCACAACAGTCAGAAAAGCCTTCATCAAAGGCCACGCCACCGCTTGGCGAAATGAACCTTACGTGCGTGGTTCTTACGCTGGAGCCAGACCAGGAGGCCACGACAAACGCGCTGTCTTGCGCCAGTCTCATGCTGAGCGGGTGCACTTCGCCGGTGAAGCGACGCACCCTAGCCAACAATGCTCGGTCAGCGGAGCCCACCTAGAAGGAGTACGGGCCGCGGAAGATGTGTTGGCGCAGCTACGCTGAACACTTGGCGATCAACTTGCTCCAGAAAGTGGAAAAATCATAGAATTTCGAATGAACCTATCACTATAAGTTGCAAGTCCAAGTTCATCTTTCGCGTGCTCAGCGGCCAATTCAGGGTAAGCTAGCTGCCCTTTGGCCGGGCCACCTGATGCGGCTGTGCGGCCCTTCAGAGGAGACATTCGCCACGAGCGCTATATCCAATTCAACTCGAACTCTTGGATTGCGGGACTTTTGCCTGTCGTCGTATTGAGAACAGACACGCATTTGGCGACATCTCTAAATGAAACGATGACCTCTGATGAACCCATACCTCAATCTCCGGATCGCACCCTTGTTGGCGTTGCGCTGATGCTGGGGTTTTGCCTAACCGCTCCTTTGCTGGATGTGTCTGCGAAACTCGCGTCGACCAGTGTGCCGGTTGGGCAGATTACGGCTGCGCGGTTTGTGGTGCAATGCGCGCTAATGGCGCCCTTCATCTGGATAATGGGACTGTCGTTGCGCGTGGCGAAAGGTCAGGTGATGGTGCTGGTTTTCCGCTCATTGCTGTTGGTGTTCGCAACATTTTGCTTCATTGCCGCGATCCGGGTGATGCCCCTTGCCGATGCGCTGGCAATCGTGTTCGTTGCTCCTTTCATCGTATTGTTGGTCGGCAAGTTCTATTTTGGTGAAGATGTCGGCCCGCGTCGCGTTGGCGCGGCGCTTGTGGGGTTTGTCGGGGTGTTGTTCGTTATCCAACCCAGTTTCGCAGCTTTCGGCGCGGTTGCCGTTATTCCGCTTGGCACAGCAGTTGCCTTCGCTTTCTACATTCTTTTGACCCGGGGGTTGTCGCGTCGGGTGCACCCTGTGACCCTGCAATTCCACACCGGCCTGATCGCCAGCCTGCTTTGCATTCCTGCTCTATTTTTTGCGCAAGATTCCGGCTCTGATTTGTTTGATCCCGTTTGGCCGACAGACATCGCGTTGTTGTGGCTTTTGGGCGCTGGCTTTTTCGCGACGGTGAGCCACATGATGATGACCTATGCGCTGTCTTTTGCGCCTTCCGTCACGCTGGCACCGCTGCAGTATTTTGAGCTGCCGGTCGCGACCTTGTTCGGCTATCTTGTCTTCAATGACTTCCCGAACACGCTTAGTCTGCTTGGCATTGCCATCATCATCGGTGCGGGGCTGTATATGATACATCGTGAAAGGGTGGCGGCCAGACAGTTGGTCGCCGTGCGTGCCGTGCCTCCAATCTAAGGCTACACGCCCGGCCCTAAGCTGCTGTTGGCTGCCTGTTGGTGATGCTGCGACGCATCCCTTCGAAGCTGCCATTCGCTAAGGGAGCGAAAACTTTAACGCTAAGCACCCACATACTTCAGTGTTATAGCAAATTGACATTATCTCACGTGCTTCGATGAAAGTAGCTAACCAACAAAAAGTTGCTGTCAGACGAATTCGAACCAGTCTCATTTTGCCGCGGAAATCGCGAACCTATCCGGAACAAAGTTGACGCCACTCGGCGAGAGCAGCGGCGCGTGTCAGCTTGAAGGAGTCTCTGCTGGTGAGCGATCTTTCCTGGTTGAAGTGGTTGTAGACAGATGAGTGGACGGCGGCGAATTTCTGTAGACTTCGCATGCGCCTGAAACGCTGCATCGCGCGTTCGCGTCGTCGGAAAGGAAGGTGTGAATTCTCGACGCGGTTGTTGAGCCACCTGCCCGTTTGTTGTTTTTCGAGAGCACCCAAATCTCTGAGCGCCGCCTTGTACGATGCGAAACGGTCTGTGACGATCTCTTCGGCGCAACCGTGCCGCTTCACCAATTTCCTGAGGAATTTAAGTGCTGCAGCCTTGTTTCGGCGTTTGGTGACAACAGCTTCCAGCACCTCGCCTTCGTGATCAACAGCCCGCCAAAGATAATGCCGCTTGCCATTCACGTTCACGAAAACCTCATCCACGTGCCACTTAAATTTTGAGAATGCGCGCAGCTGCTGAACACGCTTCTGTCTGATCTCAGCAGCAAACATCGGGCCAAACCTGTTCCACCAATATCGGACGGTTTCGTGGCTCACGTCGATGCCTCGCTCGTGCAACAGATCTTCGACATTTCGAAGCGAGAGCGGGAAACGGATGTACAGCATCACCGCAAGGCGGATGACCTCGGGACTGGTTTTGAAGTACTTGAAAGAGGCAGGTTTGGTCATGGGCAAAAGCTACGCAACCGTCCTGCCTGCCTCAAGACAAGTTCTTCTGACAAGACCTTGGTGATAGGCAAAAGCTACGCAACACCCCTGCCCGCCTCAAGCAAAGTTCTTCTGACAAAACCTAATGAACGTCTACGACTCCAAAGCGGTAACGTGTACCATCGAGTTCGAATCCTAGTTCATATCGGGCTGCAACTGTTGAGATATCAACAAGCTCAAAAGCGCCTTCGATGAGCGTGAGAAAGTCTCCCGGCAGTCTTTTTGAACCTATTTCAAGTGAAAACCGATACAAAGCCCCCCCACCAACACTCTCCACGCTGGATACCTCCAGACTTCCGAATTTAAGAATCCCGTTTTCCACAACCACAGAGACTCTCTTTCTCAGAAGCCGCGCGTTTTCGTAGACTAGGACCTCAACTTCCTCAATCGCCAAGACAATGGGCAAAATTCTTAGGGCAGGTGGCCGGTTTTGTTCCAGCGCAATCTCGCTTTCCTTCACTTTCTGGTATGCCGAATTTGCCGATAGTTTTTTGTTTTCCTCACATGTGCTGTCGTTTATGAGCGCCATCAAAAGCTCAAGACTTCTTGGTTTCAATTCTCGAAACTCGCTGTCTCCTTTCGCGCTGGAAATCCCTCGAGAATCCAGCAGGATGTCAATGCAATCAGAAACCATTGCAGTTAATTGAACCAATAATTCAGCGACCTGCTCCTCTACATCAGGTATCGTGGGAGCCCCAATCTCCGTTGCGTAGTGATTTTTTTCGTTAATTTCTCCGGGCTTCGGTGAGGCACGCACAACTGAGATGTCTAGCTTTTCAAGAGCCAAAGACTTTCGGATGCTCTGAAATATCCGTTCACCTTCCAGCCGCTTTCTTTCTAACGCGCTGATTCTAAAAAGTATTTCTTCCATCGCCGACCCAAAGACACAGTTTTAGTTCGCGCAATCGTTTTATCTGAGTTCTTCCAAATGACAACGTTGCACTCAAAACATGAAGTCAATTTAGCCTGAAGGAACGGCATCGGGTATGTCCAATTTGTGCCGAAAAATTGACTGCTAGCGCGGATTGAAAAATCACAAAATTCGGGAACGTTGTAGCTTGGAGATAAACCCAATCGGGTTAGCAAGACTTGAATTCACAACGCCACAAGGATTCACAATAGACATAGAATTTACGGTCACCTGTTCCCAAGCGTCATTCTGCCCGCTGTTATTTGGTTTAGTTTTGGATCAATTTTTTTACTTCTGGTTTCGAATTGGTTTAGTGTAGCATTTTGTCGCAGACTCTTGAAACTTGTCTGCGGTGAACAAGCACGGTCGGGAACCAAGCAAGGTTGGGAACATGGAAGAGCAACTAGCAGAACTGGCGGCCAAGGTCGCGGAACTGGAAGCATCGACTTCTGTAACGAACACGATGTTTGCAGAAACCTACTATTACCTCACGATACCATTGATGGTCATCATCCATGCAGGGTTTTTGGCATATGAGATGGGCGCATCGCGCCAAAAGAACGTGCTTGCTTCGGGAATAAAAAACATTCTCGCCTTTGCGTTCATGATGCCCACCTTCTACTTCTTCGGGTGGTGGGTCTACTGGGGCTTCCCAACCGGGATCACTTTCTCCGAAGGTGCCATGGGGATCTCAGGCGCCACATACGCGTCGTTCGCTTGGCCATGGTCCGATAGTGCTGGCCCCAACCTAGACGATCAGTCAACCGGTGTGTTCTGGGGCGCATTCGCTTTGTTCGCGGCAACCACAGCATCGATTTTCTCGGGCGCGGTTATCGAACGGATCCAAGTCGTGGGATTTGTAATCCTAGCAGTCGTTCTGGGCTCTTTCGCGTGGGTTGTCGCTGCGGCTTGGGGCTGGCACGCAGACGGTTGGTTGGTCACCCAATGGGGTGTACACGACTTTGGCGCGGCAGGGTTGGTTCACGCAGTGGCAGGTTTCTTTGCTCTTGGTGTGCTCATCAACCTCGGTCCGAGAATTGGCAAATTCAATAAGGATGGAACGGCCAACCATATCGGCGGTCACAACATGCCGTTCACAGTTACAGGCCTGATGCTGATCATCGTTGGCTTCTGGGGATTCTTGATGGCCTGCGTAATCGTTCCAGGCGAGGCCTGGAGTTGGTATGCTGATAAAGCCACTACCATCTATGGCACGCCGATGACACTGAGCTCGCTGGCTTTCAACATTTTGATGGGCATGTCAGGCGGAATCATTGGTGCATGGGCAATCGCTAGGGACCCGTTCTTCATGATGTCAGGCGCCCTCGCAGGCATCATCGCAACCGCCTCAGGCTTAGACGTATATGACCCATCACTGGCGTTTGTGATGGGCTTTGCTGGCGGTGCTCTGCTTAAGCCTTGCTATACATGGCTTGAGAACCGGGGCATCGACGACGCTGTCGGAGCGGTGACCGTTCACGGCACCATTGGCCTGTTCGGTCTCATCATGTTTGGCATCTGGGGTGCAGGACTGCCTGCAATTCAAGGAGACGACGTCGCGACCGTTTCGCTGCTTGGCCAAATAGTCGGCGCCGTGGTCTTTTTCCTCGTGGGTTTCGTGCCCGGGTACGTCATCAGTTGGGTACTCAACAAAATGGGAATGCTGCGCGTCACTGAGGAAGCCGAGATAGCGGGCCTCGACCTAACGAAAGTGCCAATGCAGGCGTACCCCGAAGGTATTACACCTTCGGCCAACCCTGCCGAGTAATGTTTACAATAGGGAGACGAAGTAATGGGATTTAGCCTAGCAAACGTGGATGAAATGAGCGGTCCGATCTTTATGGGTGCTGGAGGTTCCACACCGATGCTCTGGTTCGTACTTGCGGTTCTAATTTGCTTGTTTGCCTTGTGGAGCGGGCAAAAGCACGAACACGATGCTTACAAAAGACTAAAGGAATAAACGCAACCTTGCTAAACGGAGGGCCGCACGAAGTGTGCGGCCCTTTCTGATTGGGAATCAATGGATCGAACTCTTCCCTTTCTTGACGTCAAGAAGCCGGGGTTTTCCACAAGATCTTCAGAAGTACATACCGCGCGTGAAGCATCCTGGTGCGCTGAAACGCCGTTCGGCTATGCAGTTCTTCGGCACCGCGAAGCCGGTATGATTTTGCGAGACCGTAGGTTCCGTCAAGGCAGCCACGCTTGGCCAGAAACGGTTGGGCTTGAAGGCAGTTTTGCAGAGTTCTGGAAACGCAGTATCATCTCGCTGGAGGGTGAAGACCACGCCGCGTTACGGAAAATCGCCCAGAATGCTCTTGCAAAGGAACATATCCTCGCACTGGAGCCCACATTCACCAAAATCGCTGAAACACTATGTGAATCCCTACGGGGATCAGGTCCTTTTGAAATAATTGATCGCTTCACCGAGCCGTTCGCGGGACAGGCTATTACGGCGCTTCTGGGACTACCGATGCATATGTCTGAACGACTTGCGGCAGATGCAACGTGTCTTGGGCTTGCGATGGGCCCTGAAGCAGTCCGCTACCAAACTGAGGTTAACGCATCGGTAGATCGGTTAACGGAACAGGCAATCAGATTAATCGATGCACCCCCGCGCGACAGTTTTGTAGCTCGCCTGATGTCAGAAGAATACGAAGATCGTCAGGCATTAGTTGATCTGACCGTAATTTCCATCTTTGGCGGTGTGGATACTACCCGCGCCCAATTGGCATTCGCAGCGCATCTGTTCTCGCTGTATCCAGAGCAGTGGGCCTGGCTACGGAACAATCCGAAAGCGGTTTCAGACGCAATCGACGAGATAATCAGGATGCGCCCTACAACGACTTGGGCGACCCGCGAAGCCTTGGAGGATGTCACTATTGGTGATGTCTCAATTCGTTCGGGTGAAACCGTTCACATTTTAGTACATGCTTCTGCGACTGACCCGAGAACTGGTCACAATGGCCAATTCGATGTTCGCGTCCGTCGAAAGTCGCATTTTGGTTTTGGAGGGGGCGCGCACCACTGTCTTGGACACTTGGTCGCAAGAACAGACATGATGGCGGCGCTGAACGTCTGGTTGCGTCACTGGGAAACTATTGAACTTGCGGAAGAACCGGTTTTTTTGCCTGACAGCGGCAACACCAGCCCGCTACGGATGTCCGTCTTACCCACCTGGGCGAATTAGCGGTATGCGTTTCTGTCCTCACTTCGATCTACCCAGTGACGGTACCACAGATCAACTGGACGCAAGAAATGAGGCGGACCACCACGATGGAACCAACGCGAAGAAAGACTCGTTTGTGAAAATGCTGTTTCACCGTCTAGCGCGCCCACGGCGCGTAGGGCTGCCTTGCGACCCAGCCATGGGGCCAAAACAGTTCCGCCGCCGGAGTATCCCATAGCATAATGAATACCGTTTCGCTCGCCGACATGTGGTAACTGGCCAAAGGAAAAACCCGTGTTGCCGGTCCAGACATGGGATAATCGAACTCCCCGTAGTTTAGGCCATATCTCAATCATTTTCCTGTGCAGACGGCGCGCGGCCGTAGAAAGGTCGATATCCACCAATGCTGCGCGACCACCAAACAAAAAACGGGATCCGTCAGATGACACCCGGAAGTAGCAGTGGTGTCTTCTTGTTTCTACCATCATGCGGCGACCGGGTGCTAGCGCCTGTATTATCTCAGGCGCCAACGCTTCTGTTGCTATGATAAAACTCGGCACTGGAAAGACACGACGGTTGAACCATTTGAACTGCCAACCTGTATAGCCATTGGTTGCGAGGATAATTTTGTCGACGGAGATGCTCCCTTGCGGTGTTGAAACCCGCCAAGTTGCTCCTGCCTTTTGAATATCTACCGCCGGGCAATTCGAAAGGACAGGAACGCCCCGGCGGGATGCAGCACTCAACAAACCGAGCAGATACTTCGCAGGATGCAACGCGCCGTGTGTTGGGAACAGGATCGCTCCCTTATAGAGCGGCGTCACTATATTGCTCGGCAACTCATCGCGGCTCAGAATCATACACGGCCCACCGCCTTTTTCCGAAACCTGCTTAGCCAACCTTTGTTGCGCCGCGAACTGGCCCGAAGTGTAGGCCAATTGAATGCGCCCGCATTCTTCGTAGTCACAACTAATTTGCTCTTTATTTAACAGGTCTTTGACCCACCTCAGCGCATCTGAAGCCTCCGAGAACAGAGCGTCAGCGACCAGCGGGCCATAGCGTTTTGCCAACGTGTCCCAGCCGACACGCGGGTGGGCTCCTAGCATACCTCCGTTTCGGGTCGAAGCACCCTGTCCTGGCTGACCGCTGTCTATGACCAAAACCCGGGCGCCTGCATCATGCGCCGCAATGGCCGCAATGGCCGCAGACAATCCAGTGTATCCGGCACCAATTACAAGAACATCCGTTTTCTTTGGTAGCCTGCCTTCAGGAGAGGGCCACGCCACACCATCCCACCAATAAGGACGCCCCGGAACAGCATCCTGTGTGAACAGGTTCAACCGTAGTTACCTTTCACCCGCTCTTTTTCGGGGTCGAAATGAGGGAACGTTACAACACGAGCCTTCAATCGCTTTTGCTGGCCGTCAAGCTGGCCGATTTGGATTTCGGTTCCGATCTCGGAATGTGCAGTTGCAACTCGGCCAAGTGCGATCACCTTTCCAAGTACCGGCGACTTAACGGCAGAGGTGATTTCGCCGACTTGCGCCTTGCCAATCCGAACGCAATCGCCGGGCGAGGGCACCGTCCCTCCTTCGATCTCAAATCCGACAAGTTTTCGGTGCGGATGCGCTTTGCGCTCTTCCAATGCAGCGCGACCAATAAAGTCATCTTCCTTTGACTTCAGTGGCACTGTAAAGCCGATACCGGCTTCAAACGGGTCAGTCGTGTCGTCAAATTCGCTTCCTGCGAAAATGAGTCCTGCTTCGATCCGCATCATGTCCAGCGCAGCCAGGCCCAACGGCGCGAGATCATATTCCCGACCGGCTTCCCAGACAGCGTCGAACACCTCGACCGCATCCTTTGGATGGCAGAAAATTTCGTAGCCCAACTCACCTGAATAACCGGTTCTGGAAATCACAACCGCAGTTCCGGAGTAGTCGCCAATGCGTGCGATTGTCATGCGGAACCAGGGCAGTTCCTCTACGGATGGTTGGGTTGGCGGCGTCCAAAAGACTTTCGTAAGTATGTCCCGGGAATGGCGCCCCTGCACAGCAATGTTGTGAAGCTGATCTGTTGATGGCCGCACCCAGGCGTTCAGACCCCGCTTGGCGGCCTGTTCCTTGAGCCACAACCCACTTGTGTCGTTGCCCCCTATCCAACGGAAATTGTTGTCCCCCAAACGATAGATCGTTCCATCGTCAATCATCCCGCCGTGCTTGTAGCACATGGCGGTGTAACTGACCTGCCCGACACTAATTTTCTTGACGTTCCGCGTAACGCAGGCCTGCATCAGCTCTTCTGCGTCTGGCCCCGTCACTTCGTATTTCCGCAGTGGCGACAGATCCATGACAGCTGCTTTTTCACGCACTGCCCAATACTCTGCAATGCTTCCAAGCTTGGGGATCGTGTTTGCAAGCCAGTAACCATTATATTCTACGAAGTCTGCGGTGTGGCGTGCAAAGCACTCATGGAACGCGGTTTTCTTTGTCTCTTCCACATCCGCCTCCGCAGATTTTCTATAGCCAACGGATCTCTTGAAATCCTCGGTGGCTCTGTATGTGCGGACCTGGATATCCGTCGGGTTCCATCCATTTGCCGGATCGACATCGCATGGGCACGCGGTGCTTACGCAAACCAGATCAGACAATGCTCTGAGCAACACAAAATCGCCGGGCCGCGACCAGGGATCGTCCATCCCTATCGCGTTTGTATCGTCGAGCATCGTGTTGAAGAAGAAATTGATCGCTGGCCAGCCTCCGCGCGGCCGAATGTTGAATCTGGCCAGATCCGCGTTCATGTTGTCCGAGCAATTGATATGCCCTGGGTAGCCGAGATCCTCATAGTAGCGAGCGGTACAAGCGAGACCAAACGTGTCGTGACGTCCGCAGGTGTCCTGTACGATCTCAACCAGCGGCTCCTGATCAACGGACCAGTATTTCGAGAAAATTCCCGGGTTGGGGTAGAGGCTTCCCATTAAGCTACGGGTTGTGGTCGGGTCTATCTCGCGCTCAAGGCCGTTGTCGAGCGCCCGCAACGAAAAGGCCTGAAAGTCAGAACATTCCCTGCCCTTCACGTCCAAAATTTGGATGTACTCACCTTTTTTGACTTCGTAGGCCGACGCGTACCCTGGTTGGATGTTAAGGTCCTGCAAGGGATCGGCCAGCGGATCGGGTGGTCCGACCGTTTCTTTGGCCTGTTTTGGGTCGGCTCGGCGGATGTACAAGACAAGTTCGGTCGTTGCGTTCTGGGCCTCTGGGCTCATCGGCTTGCCCGGAGCTGCGCAGATCAATAAACCATCGCATTCCGCGGTAAAGCTTGTCGTATCCCCGGGCTTTGATCCTTCGGAAAAAACACTTACCGCATCCCCAGTTTCAATGTTGAACCCTGATGCTGCCAGCGCTTTGAGCACATTTGCACCGGAGCGTGAACCATTTGCCAGCGTTTCAATCGTTGAGGTGGGCCGTCCCTTGCCGATGGCCCCAAGCATCGCCGCATCCGAAGTTCGGTCGGGTGCAAAAAACACCAGTTCTCCTTGCTGGAGACCTTCTTTGTCGACGATGCTAATCTCGTCGCCGCGAAAGACCGGAACCGCTCGTGATCCGCCTCCTGGAACAGGATGTCGCTCAACACCATGTGGCAATATCGGGAGACCCGGTGAGACAATCCCACGTCTTTCCCAAGGATGCTCGATAAACTCTGGCTTGTTCATATCATCACCCGAGCCCCAGTAGTTTTTTGCGCCTCTCGGCCCACGCCATGACAGCCAGATCAAATGTCAGTGCCATAAACGCAACGTTCATCCCCAGTACGATGTTCTTACCAAGCTCAGTGCCTGCCAGCGTCCGCTGCAATTCCTGACCTAGGTCCTGGGTCCCAATGAAGGCGGCAATGATCACCATGAAGAAGGCGAACATTATTGCCTGATTAAATCCTACTGCCATAGTCGGCAGGGCCATTGGCAACTGAACCGTCCATAGCTTCTGCCGACGTGTCGCGCCGGACATATCAGCCGCTTCGGTTATTTCTGGCGGAACTGTGCGCAACCCTTCAATCGTGTATCGCGTTAGCGGAACAGTAGTGAAGATTACTATCGCAAACACAACCGCAACGTCATTAACGCCGAACAGCATAATAGCTGGGATAAGGTATATGAAACTGGGGAATGTCTGCGCAGTATCACAAGCCAGCAAGATACGGTTTGACCACTTTGCGGACCGCGCAGCAAATATACCCAGGGGGATACCGATCAACATTGAAATTATGACGGCAGAGATCACCGTATAGAGCGTGATAACGGAACGGTCCCACCAGCCCGAAAGCGCGACAAGTGTAAAGAAAACGAACCCATAAATAGCGGGCCGCTTGCCACCAAGCCAATACGCCAGCGCAGTAATCAGCAAAATGAACGCGGGTGTTGGAATCCAAAGCAGCGAGTTTCGGAATGGTATCAGAACTTTGACATTTAAGAACCAGCGCAACCATTCAGTCACGGCATTCACGGCATCTATTGCCAAAAAACCTTTAATTAAAGCGTCAATCTCTTTTCCTTTAGAGAATGATTGACGTCGGCCGATTTCGGCAAAGACATCAACGAATTGCGCGATAATACAGAACACGGAAAAGACGGCTAGACCGACCAAGAAGTAAGCATGTTGCTTCCACCAAGGGGTACCTTTCTCAAAGTGCTCCGGTTGTTTGACAACCCACGCCTTTGACAATCGATCGAGCATTATTGCGAACAAAACGATGGTCACACCGATCTCAAAAGAACGGCCGAGTTTGAAGCTGCCCATCATGGCCAGCAACTTTGCTCCGAGGCCTGGCATTCCAATAAACGCCGTCAGTACAACCATTGCGAGACACAGCATGATCACTTGGTTCACACCGACCAATATCTCGGTGCGTGCTGCAGGCAAATAAACACGCGTCAACATCTGCCATCGAGTGCAGCCTGACATCTTTCCCGCCTCGACAACTTCTGAACTGACTTTTTTCAGGCCCAACGTGGTCATCAATATCATAGGTGGGATAGCATAGATGATGGTGGCAACCGCCCCTGCTGTTGGACCAACTTTAAAGAAGATCACCGCTGGCAACAGATAGGTAAAAAACGGAAGTGTCTGAAGCACGCTCAGGATCGGCTTGATCGCGGTATCCACCCAACCGTACTTCCAAGCAGCAATACCCAACAAAAGCCCAAGCAAAAATGCGATCGGAGCCGCGACGACCAATACAGACATGGTCTGCATTGCAATGTCCCATTGGCCGATGAGCGCAGTCCACACAAACGTCCCCCCCGCCAAAGCGGCAAGCCTCCAGCCGCCGAGGTAGTAGCCAAGTACCGCCGCCGCAGCTGCAATTGCCGTCCATGGGATCGGCCCCAGCATGGGCCAGCGGCGTTTTCCATAAAGCAGGTTTGCAGTTGCATCCAAAAGGAACTCAAGTGGTCCCTCCGCGATGAATCTGGTCACATAGATAAGGCCCAAATCATTCTGAACAAAGGCGAAAACAGCGTCCAGTGCCTCTGCAGTTGGCGGGATCATCGCCTCTGGAATCCGCTGTAACCAAGGTGGCAGCACGCCGAATGCATGCGCCATGATAAAAACCAGTGCAGTACCAATCAATGCCAACAAAACCGGATCTCGACGGCCACCATCGTAGGCGCTTGCGCCGACTTCGGAGGCGTGCGTGACGGCCATCAACCAGCCCCCAACAAAAGATCGAGTGCTTCTGAGCGCTGCATTACGCCAACAACTTTTCCAGAATTGTCCGCCACCGGAATCTCTTCGCGGGTTTCGTTAACCAATTGTCGCGCCAGATCCTGAATTGTGGCCTTCGAGTCAACCGGTTCGCCTTCCAGTGCATGACCATTTATCGGTCGCGACAAGCCGCGGGCATGAACAACACGCGCTTTGTCGATATCCTCAGTGAATTTCCGGACATATTCGGTTGCGGGGTTCATAACGATCGCGTCTGGCGTATCACATTGTTCGATCGCGCCGTCTTTCATAATTGCGATCCGGTCCGCCAACCGAAGCGCTTCGTCGAAATCGTGGGTAATGAAAACGATCGTCTTACCCAGCATCTCCTGCAAACGCAGAAACTCGTCCTGCATTTCTCGGCGGATCAGAGGATCGAGTGCCGAGAAAGGTTCATCCAAAAACCAGATGTCCGGCTCAATTGCCAGAGATCTAGCAATACCAACACGCTGTTGCTGCCCACCCGACAGTTCGCGCGGGAAATAATCTTCGCGCCCTTCAAGGCCGACCAAGCGCACGACTTCCAAGGCACGTTCGCGCCGCGTGTGTTTGTCTTGCCCTCGCATCTCCAATGGAAACGCAACGTTCTCCAGAACCGTTCGATGCGGCAACAGGCCAAAAGACTGAAACACCATTCCCATTTTGGACCGGCGCAATTCAATCAAATCTTTTTCCGCCAATGACATAATGTCCTGACCCTCGACCTCGATGGTGCCGCCAGTTATATCGTGCAACCTGGAGAAACAACGAACCAGAGTTGACTTCCCAGACCCGGAAAGCCCCATGATAACAAGCATTTCACCTTGGCCGACATCTACAGATACATCTTTGACACCGGCAATATATCCGTCGGCACGAATATCGTCGAAACCATGACTCTCCGGCATAGATCGCAGGTACTTTTCTGGGTGAGCCCCGAATAGCTTCCAAACATTTCTGGCCGAAATTACCGGTGCCATGCCATTCCCCTGTCGTCCGGTCACCTGCCCCACATGGTCTCGCGGGACAGGTGTGTTTGTCAAATTAGCTAAATATCAGCCCGAACATTCCTGAACCCACGGATCAACAACGTCGCGGTTTGCTTCAAGCCATTCGACCGCGGCCTCATCCGGTTCCAGCTCATCAGTATCCACCAACTTCGCCATTTCAGCGATCTGAGGGTTGGTGAAAGATATCTTTGTCAGCACGCAATACGCTGTTGGCCACTTGTCTTTCATACCATCCCAAGCCGCCTTTTTAAGATAGCCGGTGGCCGGATTACCGCAGTCATAGAGGGCGTCCGGGTTTGGGCCTACTGCAGGATCGGTGTCACAGCCGTCTTCCCAAGCAGGAAACTCAACGAATTCACCTGGCCAGACAGCCTCGGCAAAGTTTGGTGTCCAATTGAACACAACAACGGGTTTCTTTTCAGCCTCTGCAGCACCGATTTCGGCCCAGAGTGCCGCAGCAGAACCCGCGTTCACAACGACAAAGTCCATACCCAGCGCCTCGACCCGCTCCTGCCCGTGTTTCAACCAATCGACCGGGCCATCAAGGTAACGTCCTTTGTCGCCTGTCTCAGCAGTCGCAAACACTGCAGCGCAGTCGTTCAAAGCTTCCCAATCCGGTAATCCGGGGCAAGCGTCCTTGGTCCACATTGGATACCACCAGTCTTCGCGCGTTACGGCGTCATGGTCACCGGCGTCATGCAGCCCTCCTTTGGAAAGCGCCTCGCGGAAAGAAGCGCCGAATGCACCTTCCCAGACTTCAAGCTCTAACGCGACGTCGCCCAGGCGGACCGACTCGTACACAGCCTGACTGTCGGTAGTGACGTACTCAACGTTCAGGTCCATTTCTTCGAACATCTGACCAACGACATTCGACATCACAATTTGGCTGGACCAATTGTGGATCGGGATTACGATCGGATCTTCGCTGTCGGCTGCATGCGCTGCAGCACCCGATATTGCAACCGCACTTGCAGAGGCCAATAAAGTCAGTCTTTTCATTTTCATTCTCCCAGTTGTTTCGGCGATGCCGCTACGCCCGTTCAGGGCGAGGGTATACTCGCCCTGTTCAAGTCTTCAGGTAGTCCTCAAGACTGTCGTCCAGCGCATCCTTCCAGACCGTATGGTGTGGGGGCGCCTTTGTGCCGGTCATTGGGCTGGTGTAGCCATGATCCCGGAATTCCATAATTCCTTGCTTTTTGTGCTTTTTCCATTCGTAGAAAGCCTGGTTTGCTGCTTCGATGTCGAATGAAGGGTAGTCGGTCTCATTGATGAGCTCGCCAGTGTACGCGCCCTGATACGCGATGCAGGCATAGTCATCTTCAAGAGCGTCTTCGTCGGCCTGTCGTTTCTGCCAATCCGCCTCCATTGTTGCGGCATCCGGCAATGCTATGCGGCCCATTATCACGTCCCGCGCCCACCAAGCCTGCGCGTCAAACATGTTGAATGTATACCACTGGTCTTGCATGCCCAAATAAAAGAGATCAGGATTTCCTGTGTACACGACACCTTTATAAAGGTCGTTTGCAGCCAGTCGGTTAGCCGTTTTCAATCGCAAATCATCTGGCAGGAATGGGAAATGATGCTTGTATCCAGTGCACAGAATAATCGCATCTACTTCACGAGAGGTTCCGTCAATGAAGTACGCGGTTTTGCCGTCCACTCTCTCCAGCGCTGGAACTTCCGCCCAATTATCCGGCCAATTGAAACCCATGGGCGCTGTCCGATGTGCCACCGTTACTGATTTGCATCCGTACTTCCAACACTGAGAGCCGATATCTTCAGCAGAATAGGATGTTCCTAGGATTAGGATGTCCTTGTCCTTGAACTCCACCGCGTCCCTGAAGTCATGTGCGTGCAGGATGCGACCTTTATAGGACTCAAAACCGGGATAATGCGGTACATTCGGGAAACTAAAGTGCCCTGATGCTACCACTACCTGATCAAAGATCCTTCGCTCTTCAGTATCACTTAGGGCATCACGAACTGTTACTTCAAACCCGTCTTCAACCGTTCGCACATCTCGCACAACGGTGTTGAATTTAATGTACTTTCGGACATCCGCCTTTTTTACCCGGCCTTCGATATAGTCGAACAGGACAGCACGCGGTGGGTAGGACGCAATGGGTTTTCCAAAGTGTTCTTCGAAGGTGTAATCCGCAAACTCCAACCCTTCCTTGGGTCCATTCGACCAAAGATAACGGTACATTGACCCATGGCAGGGGTTGCTGTGCTCATCCAGTCCGGTGCGCCAAGTATATCGCCATAGCCCACCCCAATCTGCCTGTTTTTCGTAACAGACAATGTTGGGGATTTCCGCGCCTTTTTCGGCGGCTGACTGAAATGCACGTAGTTGTGCAAGCCCAGACGGACCTGCTCCGACAATACAGATACGTTTGGTCATTCTACCCCCTCGACTATGGTTTGAACGCTACTGGAAGCGGACATTCGAAGTGCTTTGGCCTCGGCGTAGTCCGCGGAATGGTACCAGTCCTTTGCAGCCTGATAACTTGGAAATCTAATTACGACGTGCCGATCGCCATGGGGGCTACCCTCATGACTTTCGTTGCGGCCTCCACGCACAAGAAATTCACCGCCGAACTTTTCTACGATCGCCTGAACCATTGCGACATAGGAAGGATACGTCTCAGCGTCTGTCACGCGTATCTGTGCAATGACGTATCCCGGAACCATATCAGCGCACCTCTGGTTCCGATGAACTGGCGTTCCAGTCCGGCTCAAAGCCCAGAACCTCGGTGTCTTCTGGTAAGGCCGGATTGAACAACCGGTTGTGCGCCATAGTCGCCTGATACAGTGGGTTGTTTGATGCCAGTCGCCAGACTTTGCAAGACAGATCAAACACCTGCATGTACGCCTCGAAACGTAGGCGAACCATGTTTGCGTCACGTATCGAGCCTGCCCCTTGTGAACCCGGTGGAAAGGTGGCTGTCAGGATATCTGAGAACTCTGCCGCTTTTTGGTAGTAAGTCGCGGAAAAGAACCGGATCGCCTGATCACGACGCTGAGCCGGATCATTCGTCTTCTTCGCCATGTGCAGCATTTCTGGCGTGACCGAATAACCCGGAGCCTTGTTCAGCAGAGTGATGATGTGCCCAAGCGGTTCGTCTTGTTTTGGCAAATAAAGAGCCGGTGTAATCGCATCATCTGGGCGACCTTGATTGTCGCGCATCGCTATCTGCCTTACTCGGCACTGCCACTTGAGAAACGCAAGGCGCAGCGGCGAAGTAGAATAGCCTTCTCCCAGGACGGTACCCAGTGAACTCATGCGACATCCTTTTTGATTGTGTCTTCTGTTCGATATGACCTGTCATGAAGTAAGCTGGGAACGCGCGCTGCCGTGGCTTGAACAAGGTCAAGATCCAGTTGGGCGTGGATGACACCGGGAATGTCGCCGCCGTCGGCCAGAACCTCTCCCCACGGACTGATTACAAGTGAATGCCCATAGCTCGCACCGCCACCAGGAACAGGACCGACAGCACATGGGGAAACAACAAATGACGTGTTTTCTATGGCGCGCGCTCGATTAAGAACATGCCAATGCGCTTTTCCGGTAATTTTGGTGAAAGCCGCTGGGCAGCACAGTATTTCCGCGCCTCCCTGAGCAAGATCCCTGAAAAGCCCGGGAAACCGGAGATCATAACAAATCGTGTGACCCACTTTGCACAAAGAGGTCTCGTAAATGCAGGCACGATCCCCCGGCGCTACGGTGTCGCTTTCGCGATAGGTGGCGCTTTCAGCAAGATCTACATCAAACAGGTGTATCTTGTCATAGTACCCCAGAATTTCGCCCAAAGGATCGAGCATATAGCCACGATTGATGATCTTCCCGTCCGGTCCGTCTACAGCGATGGATCCAATGTTCACCCAAACTTTCCGCTCGGCCGCAAATTCTTGCAGTTTGCTCAGTACAAGGTGTTTCGATTCCGGCTGAGATGGTGGGCACAAACGTTTGCCATCTGATGCTAACCCGCCGCAATACTCGGGCAAGAATAGCATTTGAGCACCCGCTCGAACTGCTGCTTCGGCCATCGGCAAAGCCTCGGCCAAAGCACTCTCCATGGTCGGCATGGGCCGGGTTTGGAGGCAGGCGATATTTAGCTGGCGCGGCATGAATTAGAACTTTTTGTAAGCCTTTCTAAGCATGACCAACGGGTGACGGTCGGACATTTGAAACTTCAACAATAGCTCTCGCGCAATCATGTCACGGTCCTGCTGATTGTCGGGAAGTTCGATGCTGTCCGGTATCCGAACCCATCCGTTGATATTTCGGTCAAAGACCGCAGGTTTACCTTCCTCGTAACCCATGTGAATGTCTTCGAGCCAATTCAAGTCGTCCCAGCCCATGAACTCTATGTAGTCCTTGAGGAAAGGCGTGAGCCGGCTGTAATCCGGCACAAGATTCACATCGTATCGGTAGCCAATATGCTGCCCAATTTCTTTCTCACGCTCTGATTCAAGTCCATCCGCATCATTGATGAACTGGTTGACGTCCTTGATTTCAGACCCTCGATACTGTGTTCCGGCCATAGCTCAGGTCTCCTTAAAGGTGATGATAGTCTTCGACGCCGACGGTGTGGCTTGTGCCAGCCAATGGGACTCCGGCCATAGCTGAAGCTTCCATGGTCAGTGCCGCCAAATCTTCAGGCTCAAGCGAATGCAGATGCGTTTTTCCGCAAGCGCGGGCAAACAGCTGCGCCTCAATCGTCAGAGTATGCAGGAAGTTGTAGACACGCTCTGCCGCTTCATCAGGGTCAAGGCGTTGGCGCAGAAGGGGATCTTGTGTTGCTACACCAACCGGGCAACGGCCTGTGTGGCAGTGATAGCAATAACCTGGCTCCGCCCCGATTTCCTCGGGGTAGTTGGCCTCAGGGATGTCCTTGTTACAATTGAGCGCCATCATCGCCGAATGCCCGATCGCGATTGCGTCCGCGCCGAGAGCAATCGCCTTAGCGATATCCGCACCGTTGCGGATGCCGCCAGCGTAGATCAAAGTAATGTCGCCCCGCTTTCCAAGATCATCAATCGCTTTGCGCGCCTGGCGGATTGCGGCCATACCGGGAACCCCGGTATCTTCGGTCGCAAGGTGTGGACCCGCGCCGGTGCCACCTTCCATACCGTCAATGTATATCGAGTCCGGATCGCATTTTACGGCCATTCGCACATCGTCATAGACTCGGGCAGCGCCAAGTTTCAGTTGGATCGGAATTTGCCAGTCTGTCGCTTCGCGTATTTCCTGGATTTTCAACGCGAGGTCGTCCGGCCCTAACCAATCTGGATGGCGAGCTGGCGAACGTTGGTCGATACCGGCGGGCAACGAGCGCATTTCGGCAACTTGGTCAGTCACCTTTTGCCCCATCAGGTGGCCACCTAGACCAACCTTACATCCCTGTCCAATGAAGAACTCGCAACCATCTGCAAGCACCAGATGGTGAGGATTAAACCCATAGCGCGACTGAATACACTGATAGAACCATTTCGACGAATACCGACGTTCGTCAGGGATCATACCACCCTCGCCCGAGCAGGTGGCGGTACCCGCCATCGTCGCCCCACGCGCCAAAGCAGTTTTCGCCTCATACGACAAGGCACCAAAACTCATGCCTGTTATGTAGACCGGAATATCCAGTTCCAACGGCCTTTTCGCACGCGGTCCGATGACCGTTTTTGTTTCGCATTTCTCGCGATAACCTTCGATAACAAAGCGCGTCAGTGTGCCGGGAAGAAAAGTCAGATCGTCCCAGTGCGGAATTTTTTTGAACAGCGAGAAACCTCGCATTCTGTAACGGCCAAGTTCGGACTTGATGTGAATGTCGTCCATGACCCGCGGCGGGAAAATGAAGCTGTCTCCGATACGGTTCACATCACGATCGAGAACTTTCTTGGTTGGCGGGTTTCCATCTGCCATGTTTTATACCTTTCAAAGGGTTATCGGGCATCCTTGGCGAGCAAGGCCGTCCCTTAGAGGATGAGCTTTTTCTCGTTCGGTTCGAGGTTGTCGTAGTTCCAGAGCTGTTTGCCCGCGACTACTTTGGTAAAGTGATCGACACCGTTGTCTGGCATCATCCCGTACTGGGTGAGTTTTCTCGTCAACCAAGCCTTGTCGAGGTCGGTCAGTTCAGCCTCAACCGCATCGACGCCTAAGGACTGAATATCGCCCCCGATGTAGATCGTGCCGTCGTACATCGAGTCACCGAGGTTCTTTCCGGCATTGCCGCAAACAACCATCCGGCCGCGCTGCATCATGAAACCAGAAAGCGCACCAGTATCACCGCCTACGATGATCGTCCCGCCCTTCATGTCGATGCCAGTACGTGATCCAACAGAACCTCGGCACACAAGATCACCGCCACGAATAGCTGCTCCAAATGTGGACCCAGCGTTTTTTTCCACAATCACTGTGCCGGACATCATATTCTCGCCGCAGGACCAGCCTACGCGTCCATTGATCCGCACGTTGGGCCCATCGATCAGGCCGACCGCAAAGTACCCTGTCGAACCTTCGACGATCAGGTTGAGTTTATTCAGGATCCCAACACCAAGGCTGTGCATGCCGCGCGGGTTCTTGATAACAATGGAACCGTAACCTTCTTCCATCAGCGACCGGATATTTGCATTGACCTCCGTCGCGGTCATCTCGTCGCAATCAAGCTCAGTCCGTTTGTTGAAATCAACGTCAGGTGCCCAGGGATAGGCAAACCGTTCGGTCGCATCCGGGTCGAATTCGATATACATGGACCGCCCTGTTAGCTGATCCGTTGTCATGCCCAAAGCTTTGACCCGTTCCTCTTGGGTCATTCCCTTCAGGTCTGCATCGCTTACGCTTGCCATACGCGAACCTCCTCGTCGTAGGGATCGGTAGTGTCGATTTCATGAGGCAGGATCGCGCGGATCGCGACCTCTTCTGAGGCCATAGCGATTAGGTCGTCGCTCTCGTAAAGGACCAGCGGTTTGGCAGCCATTGTGTCCTTGGCCATGCCCAATTGATCCTTGGTGCAAACAAGATAGGTGAAAACACCATCGATCTCATCAATCGAACGCCTTAGGCTTTCCTCCAGCGTTACGCCGTTGGCAAGGTTGTGCGCTGTGTAGACTGCCAGCAACTCGCTGTCGCAGTTCGACATAAAACGGTGCCCTTTCCGTTCCATCTCGCGACGCATAATCCAGTAGTTTGTAATTTGTCCGTTATGAACGACCGAGACGTCGTTGTACGGGAAGGCCCAATAGGGATGCGCGGATTTGATATCGACGTCGGACTCTGTTGCCATCCGAGTGTGGCCGATACCATGCGTGCCCCGAAAATCACTCAGGCCATAGGCCTCGGCGACAACGGATGCATCGCCGAGATCCTTGATCAGCTCCAAACCGTTTCCAAGCGAGAGGATCTCAACATCATCGATCTCCTCGATGTGTTCCGCCATCTCCCCTGTATTTCCGTCGTGGGTCAAAACATAGCGCAGCGCATAAGGACGTACGCGTTCCTTGTGCTTTACGTTCGCGCCATGCTCTTCAAGGATCGCGTCGACCTGAGCCAGACGCTCTTCCAGAACGTCATGGATGCCGCGACCGCGATCCATGTCCTCTGCTTCCGCAATCTTGACCCGCATCACATAGTCTTCTGCATCTTCGCGATAGACTGCATAGCCGGTTGAATCCGGTCCACGATGCTTAAGCGACTGAAGCATTGCCGTCATCTCACCGCCGACATTCGACGCTCCTTTGAGATGAATTAGTCCAACAATTCCGCACATTTGACCTGCGCTCCTCCTGCAAATTCTTCAACTAGCTGGTTTGATGGTTGGGCTGGCGTCGTGCGAGACTCGCCCAAAAGCCTCCGGTTAAGGCAGGCACTCCATATACATTTCGTTATCCCATTCGGTGACGGTGGACATGAAGCGTGCAAACTCATCGCGTTTGTACTCTTCGTAAAGGCGGTACATCTCGCCCGGCATGCCACGCTTGACCACCTCGTTTGCATCCAGATGATCCAAAGCCTCGCCAAGGGACATCGGAAGCTTCTTCACTTCTTTACCTTCGGCCATCGCCTCATAGATATTGCGTTCTTCAGGCTCACCAGGATCGAGATTGTTATCCAGCCCGTCATCCATGGCCGCCAATAGAGTTGAACCCATAATGTATGGGTTCACCATCGAGTCGACTGAGCGATACTCAAAACGTCCCGGCGCCGAAACGCGAAGGCCAGTCGTTCGGTTCTGAAAACCCCAGTCTGCAAATACAGGAGCCCAAAAACCTGTATCCCACAAGCGCCGATAGGAGTTCACAGTGGAACACCCAATGGCCGTCAAAGCCTGGAGATGGGTGACAACCCCACCGATGGCCTTCAACCCTTCCTTTCCGGGCATCTGAGGATCATCGGTGTCGGGCATGAACGTGTTCTCACCACCCTTCACGTACATGTAGTTTTCTTTCATCCCTGGCAAATCGTCCGGATCGTTGCCGGTGCGAACGAACTCATCTTCGCCGCCTCTCCAAAGACTCATGTTGTGATGACAGCCACTGGCTGAAACACCCATGAAAGGTTTCGTCATAAAGCAGGCGAAGATTCCGTTCTCGCGCGCCACCTGCGCACAGATTTGGCGGTATGTCGTCAACCTGTCGGCGTTGCGCAACACGTCGTCGAACATCCAGTTCAGTTCAAGCTGGCCTGGCGCATCCTCATGGTCGCCTTGGATCATATCCAAGCCCATCTGGCGAGCATATCGGATCACCTGCATGGAAACAGGTCTTAGACTCTCGAACTGGTCGATGTGATAGCAGTATGGTTTTGAAAACCCGTCGCGTGGTTTGCCGTCTTCGTCAAACTTCAGCCACATCATTTCGGGCTCAGTGCCGATCCGCAGCTTTGTTCCATGTTTTTTGGTGAATTCTTCATGCAACCGACGCAGGTTTCCGCGGCAATCTGAAGTAAGATAACCACCCGGATTTTCTTTTTCCTCTCGGTTCCGGAACAATGTGCAATAGAAACGCCCGATCGTAGGAGCCCAGGGCAGTTGCATAAACGTTTCCGGTTCAGGAATGCCTACAAGTTCAGCTGCTTCCGGACCATATCCAAGATAGTTGCCAGCACGATCCGTGAAGAGGTTTACCGTCGCCCCGTAGACAAGCTGGAACCCTTTCTTGGCAACGGTTTCCCAGTGATCAGCTGGGATACCTTTCCCCATGATCTTTCCAGTGACCGACACGAATTGAAGGTAGAGATACTCAATGCCTTTGGCATTGATCATTTCCCGTACCTGCTTGATTTTCTCATCGCGTCCCGGCGCGTCTACAAATCTTTCAAGATCGGTGGCCACTTTCTATCTCCTTGCTGGCTTGACGGAGCACTCTTCCGGCGCTCTTCAATGCGAACTTGGTATTTCTGTTAACTCCACGGATAAGGGCTGTTGGACACAGGGTGCAGTTCACCCTTGGCGAACCGATCAAATCGGAACGGCTCCAGAAGTTCCTGTCGTTCCCCAAGCACTTCGTCCGCAATCAGGTGACCAACACCCAGCATTTTCCAACCGTGGTTACTGTCTGCAATCACTGTGACGTTTTCTCGGAAATGATCGAAAACCGGGAAACTGTCCGCCGTGAAACAGCCGATCCCTCCCGATGCTTCCTTGTGGTACTTTGGCATCATACCTTCATAGCGCGCCTGACAATGGGCGAGTGCACTCACCCACATATGAGCAAATTCATGGCTTGAAACAAATTCCGGAGAAGACGGTCCGTAAGGATCGATTTGCACTTCGTCTACGGGGGTTTCAACTTTGTAGGGGCTCGCCCCTCCCTGGATACCTCCAAAATGCCAATCGGGCTTGTAATAGATGCCCCACATCTCTTCTTTGATAATGGAACCATCGACGGTCGATTTCAGGGGCGCATCGGTATCCACATGTATGACTGGCGCAAGGCTACCGTCATCAGCCCGCCCGATGTTCGGATCAATATTCAGCACGCCTTCTTCAAGTTGCCAAAAGCGCCACATATCTACGCCTTCGTGCACCTCACCTTGCAGATCCTTAACAGTAATCTGGCCGGGCAAGTCGAGCATTGACCAGAAGTTGCGGACCCAGGGGCCAGCACCGATGATGACGCGTTCACATGAAATTTTGCCCTTGTCCGTTTCAACGGCCTGAATCGCAACAGACCCGTTCATGGCTTCGAAGCCGACGACCTCGACCCCGGTAATGATACGGACACCAAGCGCTTCGACTTTTTCCGCAAGTGCGTACATTGTCTTGGTTTGATTAGAAAAACCACCACGCTTTTCGTGCAATACGGATGTTATTTTTTGGGCTTGCCAGTCCCCAAAATAGCCACGCATGTACGACGTGCAGGCGTTTTCACCTTCAATGAAGACGCTTTCATAACCGATCGCCTGCTGCTGTGCATAAATCGACCCCACGTCTTCGCGCATGCTTTCGGAAGATATTTGCATGTAACCGACGGGGTGGTACGATAGCCCTTCTGGATCACTTTCCCAGACATCAACCGAATGGGCCATGAGCTTGCGCATTGCAGGCTGGAAATAGTTGTTGCGAACTACTCCGCAGGCAATCCCAGAAGCTCCTGCAGCGATACCGCTTTTATCCAGAACGACAATGCGGCCCTCAATTTCTTCGCCACGTTCTTTCAACCTTTCAGCCAGCTTCCAAGCCGTAGATATGCCATGGATACCTGCACCGATGATCACGTAGTCTGCATGTTGAGGGAATGCCATGAGTTTCCTCGTCATTGGGTCACGCTAGGAAGAAGAGCCGCACCGCAAACCAAAATCAACAACTTTTGAACCAATAATTGCCTTTTGGGCCAAAAACTGCAAAATTGGTTTATTATTGGACTATAAAATGGATCACAAATGGGAAGACGAAGTTTCTCCGACGTTGCAACAGAGCTGAGACGTGCGATCGAAGAAGGAGAATTTCAGCGATTCGAGCGGTTGCCGCCGTCGAGAGTATTGGCGGAAAAGCTAGGGGTCGCGCGAAACACGCTGCGCGACGCGCTCTACCAACTCGAGAAGGAAGGGTTGTTGGAAACCCGCGCCGGGAGCGGCACTTATGTTACGGCCGCAAAACAGGATG
Source organism: Ruegeria sp. AG1 (assembly GCF_056541705.1). Taxonomy (NCBI): domain Bacteria; kingdom Pseudomonadati; phylum Pseudomonadota; class Alphaproteobacteria; order Rhodobacterales; family Roseobacteraceae; genus Ruegeria; species Ruegeria sp. AG1. The sequence continues at coordinate 93,047 of NZ_JBQFYU010000015.1, forward strand.
TTGTTCCACCGGCCGTTGAAGAAGCTACTCCATTGGAACTGATCGACGCCCGCTTTGCTTTGGAACCACATATCTGCCGCCTAAGCGTTCTGCACGGTAGGCGAGAAGACTTTGAGGCACTGGAAGCGCTTTGCACACAAATGGAGGCGGCTCAGACCGATCCTGTTTTATTTGCCGAGGCAGACACGGCTTTTCACCGCAGGTTGGCCGCGTCGACGAGAAACAACCTTCTAATTTGGTTGATTAGTCAGATTAATACAGTGCGATCCTTGGACGAGTGGACCCGCATGCGTCATCTCACACTCGAAGAAGAGATTATCCAACAATACAATGCGCAGCACCGCGAAGTTCTCAACGCATTGCGCTCACGTGAACCCGAGCGCGCCGCTGTCAAAATGAAAGAGCATCTAGAAACTGCACGTTTGTCGCTTATGCGTGCAGCGGAAGCGTAGTGCGCTTGCCCAGTCCAAACCTAAGGTCTCTCGGCGCAATCTGCGCCGGAGTATTTGGCGTACTACCCGTTCTTGCGCTGGCAAGTGAATGCGAGACAGTCGACGCGTTGAACCGCTTTACCGCTTCGGGTACGGCACCCGAAGGCGCAGTTTGCGCAACCTATTTATCGTCTTTTTCGACAACCGGAGTTTCCTGTTACTGGAGCCACGCCTATAGGAGCCCTTCCGCAGAAGATCAGGCTTCGGCAATGTGGACCACGCTGACGAAATGCAGAAATGGCAGTCTTTTGAAGCCAGATGAGCAGGTGAACCACCCCGACAGCTACGACCTAAGGGAATGGGCGCATGAAAAAGGTGTGTATGCTATATCTATCAAAGACAAGGCTGGCCAAAACAGAACGCTCGTCTTCCTTCGTTTCGAGCCAGGTCGAGCACAACACTTTGACTGATTACTGAGCCTGCGCAGACGTTTGCATCCAATTGATGTAGAGTCGTTCTGCCATAGCATTGAACTCCGGCATATGCTTAGAAACATCGGCAGCAAGACGTCCGGTAGCGTTCTCGCCCATAGCGTCATCCAATGCTGACCGGTACTCGGGGATTTCGGCCCAATTGGAAACCGTGTCTTTTTCTACTTCGATGTGGAATTGCGCAGAATAGGCACGCGTCCCCCATTTCATCGCTTGAACGGCGCAGTCTGGTGAAGTTGCAAGGCAAGTTGCCCCCGGAGGCATTAGCGTAACTTCCGCCGAATGCCATTGAAGACATGGAAAGCGATCCGGCAAACCATCTAGTATGACGCCAGAAGCTCCTTCCTCGGTAAGCTGAACGTCCATAACACCGATCTCAGGTTTCTCAGATGGCCCCACGCTTCCCCCCAAGGCTTCGGCCAATAACTGATGCCCCAGACACAACCCTAGAAAAGGCAGACCTCTGACTTCTACGGCCTCGCGAATGAAAGCCTTTTCGTCTTTCAGCCATGGATGAGCGTCTTCCTGCCAAACGTCCATGGGACCGCCCATCACCCACAGACCTTCGTATCCGTCCAGCGAAGGCAATTGTTGTTTCTGATCCAGTTCGACCACATCATAACTGTGACCGTCCTCTCTAAGGAAATTGCGGAAAACGCCTGGATGTTCGACGGTCGCGTGCTGCAATACTAGAAGCTTCATAGCCCTTCCTTTTTCAGATCAACTTAATTGTAGAACGATTTTTTCCTGTTGCGAAAGGTCGTGGGTGTTATCCACCAACTCAACAAGTGTCTCCCGGCCACAAACAGACAGCGACAAACACAACCTGCGGCTCGACGTCAAAACGAGTTTACTTTCGTCAAAACCCAGAGGCTTCAAAAAGACCAAAAAAAAACCGGTCCATGCAAACCACTAGCTATTGAACAAAAACCTGCGAAGATCGGGCATGCGTAGACTAACCATCCTTGTACTGTATTCATCGTTGCTGATGCCAGCGCTTGTACGAGCAGAACCGTGCCGACTGGCGCTTGTACTTGCGTTGGATGTATCTGGCTCCGTAGACGAAGTTGAATATGCGCAACAATTGAATGGTCTTTCCTACGCACTGAACAACGCCGAAGTACGGGCAACTATTTTGAAGGAACCTGAAACCCCGGTTCACCTTGCTGTCTTTGAATGGAGTTCCCAAAATCATCAGTTTTTGATTCAACCTTGGACAATACTAGACAGTCAGAACGCGATCGACGCCGCTATTGATCGAATTAGGTCGTATCGCAAGAAGCGTGCAGGCTTAAAGACGGCGCTTAGCACTGCACTATTGTTTGCAGGCGAACTTCTCGAAGAAAAAAAGGAATGCTGGCAAAAGACCGTGGACGTGTCGGGAGATGGCAAAAACAACATAGGCCCACCTCCTAAGCGCGTTTACGAACTCAATATTTTTACGAACGTAACAGTCAATGCTTTGGTAGTGGGGGATCCGAAGCCAGAAAAAAAAGGCAACGTGGGTGAATGGTTAACTCAAAATGAGCTTCAAAGATATTTTGAGCGTGAGGTTATCCATGGGAGTGCAGCATTTGCAATGATTGCGAATGGATACGAAGACTATGCTCAAGCGATGAAAAGAAAACTAATAAGGGAAACCACCCTACCCGTTTTTGGCCACAGCGGATACCCGCCTCGCTAGACCTTACGTTTGAATGGACTGGCTGCTATGGATTTTTCATACGAGATGCTTGGAAAACGGGTGAAAAAGAATTCAACGAACGGCGCATACACAAGTGGACTATTCGTAAATTGCGTCGGGCAACGGCCAGAAACAGGAAATCCGGTGGCAATTGTGACCCGATATCAAAAAGCCTCTGCAGGAGTAGACATTGGTAGATGTTTTGGTCTCAATACACTATCCTAAATGAATAACATGGCCGCACAGTGGATCAAGCTGCCGATCGTTGTTGAGTAAAACCCGTTTTTTTTGGCGGCGATAACTGCTTTCGCCAAAAATTGACTTGGCCTAATTGTCATTGCCCGGCGCTTTTTCCGCAGCTTCTGCATAGACGGCCACCAAACATCCGGTTTCCGTGTAAGACGAGTGCTCCGTCCCGGCTGCGAGCCAGACGACATCGCCTTGCCTGTAGGTGGTTCCGTCGTTGTCAATCAATTCGCCATCAACGATAAGAAATTCTTCCGCTCCCCCGTGTCGATGGGGTGTCGACCGAGCACCGGGTGCCATTCGGTAGATGTAAAAGCCAACATCTCGTTCTGAGTCGGGATTCAATTGAATGAAATGGGTGCCGGTTTCATTCAATCCTGAAGGATCGTAAGGTGAAAAGGCGGCGTCGTCGTAAACATTGGCGACTTTTCTTTGATTTGGCTTAATGACTTTCATTTGTGCCTCCTTCCATCAACAGTGATCAAACTACATGATGTCTAGGTGTTTTACACTGGGCAAACGGTCTGGGCGCTGTTTGGATAATGATGCCTTCCCAAGGCTCGGTGCGAACAATCACCAAAGTCATGCGAACGACCACAATGCGAACAAAGACGGCTTTGGTTAAAAGCTATTGCTGTTTCGCTGAACGTGACGAAAGATAGATCACATGAACGACTACTCAGTTTCCGCTGAACTCGACGAGACAATGCGTCAATGGCGACAACACCTGCATCGAAACCCTGAATTTGGTTTCGAAGAAGAGGACACCGCACGCTTTGTTACCCAAAGACTACGTGAGATTGGCATCGAGGAGATTGAAACGGCTGTAGGCAACACGGGCGTTGTTGCCACGTTGCGCCTTGGAACCGGCGGCCGCACAATCGCGCTTCGCGCTGATATGGACTGCTTGAAGATCCAGGAAACCACTAATCTGTCCTACTCCTCGGCTAAACCAGGGCTCATGCACGCATGCGGCCATGATGGGCACACTACCATTCTGCTGGGTGCGGCGGCGGTCTTGGCCAGTGAAGGCGGTTTTGACGGTGCCGTAAAATTTGTGTTTCAACCCGCTGAAGAATGGGGTCAGGGAATGAACGCGATGATCCGTGACGGCCTCGGGTCGCGTTTCCCGTTCGACGAGATCTACGGCTTACATAACAAACCCGGATTGCCGGTGGGATCGTTTGAAGTGAGATCCGGGCCTTTCATGGGGGCGGAAGATGGGTTCCGGATCGTCGTGCGTGGTAGTGGTGGACATGCTTCTCGTCCACACGATTGTAAAGATGCAATCTTATGCGCTTGTTCGATTGTGAGCGAACTGCAAACTATCGTGGCTCGGGTGATTGACCCAGCTGAACTTGCTGTAGTCTCCGTTACGTCGATAGAGGGTGACAACGTGAAGAACGCGATCGCCAGCGAGGCCACAATAGAGGGCGATTGCCGTCATTTCAGTGACGACGTTAGTTTGCAGATCGAAGAAACCATGCGCCGTATCGCTGAAGGTACAGCCAAAGCTCATGGTTGCTCTGCCGAGATACGCTACGATCGGGTGTTTATCCCCCTAGTTAATGACGATCGTGCAACTCAGCACGCAATAGTAGCTGCAGAAGCAGTATTTGGACCTGGCAAAACCAACTCTAGAGCGCATCGCATGGGAGCTTCTGAGGATTTCGCACAGGCGCTAAGGTTAGCTCCGGGTGCATTTGTCAATATTGGAAACGGAAATAGCGCCCCATTGCATAGCCCCGAATACGACTTTAACGACGATGCAATCGTGCCGGGCGTCGAGTGGTTCGTGGAATTGGTCCGAAATCGCCTGCCGGTCACGACATCCCAAAACGAAAATGGCTAACTTCCAAGTAGGAAGAAAATGAACCGATCCAATTTGGGCTCAAAGTCGTCATCCGACGGCATTAGCGATTAGACCGGTTCGTGGCGCGGACTTTGCCGCCATCCACTCAGCGCACAACAGTGCCCGCACCCGGCAGCAGCAGACATTTAAGTCGAAAAACGAGGTGATATTGTGCGATGTCTGCTTTCACCGAGACCGGGCATTCAGCAAAATAGGCTTTATGTCCGAATTGCGGACAAAGCTTCCGATAAGTCAGTTTGTCGGGATGTGTGACAACGGCCCAAACCGGACATACAAAGTGTAATCACATGCTACGTTGCAGCTGATCAAGAGCCGACGTTCGTACTAATCTCAGATTTTGGTCAACCTGAAATTCGGCTAATTCTACAAATCGTGCTCGAGATCTCTCGACTATTTAATGCAGCTACGCTGCTCCAGGATTGGACTTCAGCGGCCACTCTCAATTCCCACTGTATGTGTTGCACTCATCTGTTTACTCCTGAAGCCGAGCGTCACAAACGTAGTCGCTTAGGCCGGAGAAAAGGTAGATTTATATTCAGATTGGATTGAGTGTTAGGGTGCAGTCACAACAATGCACCCGCACCTTCAAGCAAAGGTGCTCTTGGATTTTGGGGGATCGAGTGATCGAATTTTACAAATCTATCTTGAGAACAACGGGACATCGTCAGGTGGTCAACATCTTGCTGTCTCTGGCCATTGCCGCTCTGGCGGCGTTTCCACTGAACTACCAGAAGGAAATCGTGAACGGTCTGACCGAAAAGAACATAAGCCCCGGAGGCTTACTGTGGCTTGGTGCTGCTATGGGCGCGGTGATAACCCTGAGCCTCGCGCTGAAATGGGTGCTGGGGTATCTTTCGAGCGTCCTTGGCGAGGACATGATCCGCAAGCTGCGCAAGCGTATTTGCAATCTGTCTCGCGAAAACCCGGCGGGTTCCGAGAAAGTTGCCTATGGTGCCAAAGCAACAATGGTGTCGGCTGAAGCCGAACAAGTAGGAAAGTTCTCTGGTAGCGCTCTGTCTGAACCCATCGTACAAGCCGGAACCCTTGTTGTGATTGTTGGGTATATTGCGGCCAATCAACCCTCTCTGGGACTGATTGCAATTGGCATGATTGTCCCGCAGGTGTTTATTGTTCTTCTCGTGCAGACGCGCGTGAACTCCCTTGTGTCAGACAGAGTTCACACATTGCGCAAAGCCACAAACTGGCTTGTTGACCCTGATCGCTCGGCCGCGGAGATCACTCCTAAATTTGACGAGATATACGATACCCGTTCCCGGATATTCGTCTGGAAGCTGTCTTCGAAATTTGTACTCAGCGCCATTAACGGAGCCGGGACGGTGGGTGTTCTTGTCGTGGGCGGTTGGCAGGTCCTGGAAGGCAATACGGATGTCGGCACAGTCGTCGCCGCCACCGTAGGTTTGACACGTCTTCAAGGCCCGACGCGGCAGCTGATTGCCTTTTATCGACAGGTCAGTGCAACAGCTGTGAAGTTTGAACTGCTGCGGGAAGCAGGCGTGGATATGGCTGACGCGACCACCTGAAATTTGCACGCATGGATGGACGCCCTATCGTTTGAAGGGGGTAGTATAATGACGAATGAAGCCGGATTTGTGTTCGCTCTGATTGCCGTCGCGGGCGTGCTGATGGCAAGCAACCGTGTTCGCTATGACTTCGTTGCCTTGATAGTTGTTCTTGCGCTTGCCCTCAGCGGCACGCTGACAATTGGGGAGAGCCTATCGGGCTTTGGGAACAGCGTTGTAATCCTTGTCGCCTGCCTTCTTGTGCTGGGCGAAATGTTGGATAGAACCGGCGTTGCTCGCGCAGTAGGGGACGCCATCATGCGGCACGGTGGTCGTGGTGAAACTGGATTGCTGGTGCTTATCATGATCAGCACGGCGCTTCTGGGGAGCGTTATGAGCTCAACAGCCGTCGTCGCAATTTTCATACCGGTCATTCTGCGAATTGCTCAAGAAACGGCAAACGACAAGGCTCGTTTTTTGATGCCAATGTCCTATGCCGCGTTGATAAGTGGCATGCTGACCCTGATCGCCACGCCTCCGAACCTTGTCGTAAGTGATGAGTTGGTGGCGCAGGGATACCAACCTTTCGGTTTGTTTTCCTTTTTTCTGATCGGTGCGTCGGTTCTGGTTGTTGCAGTCCTGTTTGTTTTGTTTTGGGGCCGCTATCGGTTGAAAACCAAGTCGACCCCTGATGAGCAAGAGTTCGCAATTTCCGGAACAACGCTTGCGGGTATGTGGGAAACCTTTGGTTTGGATAGGCATTCCGCGACTTTGAAGGTCACTGCCAAAGTACTCTCAGAGGGCGTTGGCAAGCTGACGGGAAGTGGCACGGCAATACTCGTTCGACTGCGGCCTGGCGCCAAAGGAAAGTACCTCGCAGCCATGTTTCGGGAAGGTATGGAACTCCTACCGGGTGACATTGTTTTCATTCGAGGATCCCAAGACGCACTGGCGGAGTTATCAACCAATGCGTTGTTTGCCAAAACTTTGGGTTTTCAGAAATCAAGCGCTGTTTGGATCGATCAGTTGGGTCTTGCGGATGTATTGATCCACCCCGAGGCTAATGTGATTGGTCGACAAATGCATGATGCACCCGGGTTCGAATCCAAAGGGATTGAGATTGTTGGCCTGGTGAGAAACAGCGAGCCCGTCGAACACCCCAACACTGCAGTTTTGCAATCAGGCGATCGTCTTATGCTTGCCGGATCATGGGAAGACTTGGATCGCGCGGTTGAAAGGCATGATATGTTGGTGCTTCTGTCCTTCCCAAATGAGCGGACATCCGTCCCACCGGCAGCTAAGGGTTTTTGGGCTTCGATTGCCATCATGGCCACGATGGTTGCCCTGACAGTTTCAGAACTCGTCTCAATAACTACTGCAGTACTGATGGCCGCGGTAGCGGCAGTCTTGCTTCGCACTCTTTCCGCTGAAGACGCGTATCGCGCCGTAAAGCTTCCAAGCCTCGTTCTTATCGCCGGGATGTTGCCACTTGCCGACGCGCTGCAAGCTACGGGCGGATCGGACATAATCGTCGACCAACTGCTTTACCTTGTCGGAGAAGCCAGTCCGCGCGCAGTCATGGCGGCGATCTTTGTTTTAACGGCCCTATTGGGCTTAGTCTTATCCAATACTGCCTCTGCGGTACTTGTTGCGCCGATTGCAATTTCAGCCGCCGAAGCACTTGGGATTTCACCATACCCAGTTGCGCTGTGTGTTCTGATCGCTGCATCCGCGTCATTTTCGACTCCGATCTCAACACCTGTGGTCACATTGGTCGTTGCTCCCGGGGGGTATAGTTTTGCTGACTTCCTCAAACTCGGTGTGCCGCTCACAATACTGACCGGCACTGTCGCGGTGATCATCGCTCCAATGCTGTTCCCTTACTAAAGGTTTCAGGCATCCTCTCCTCCCAGAGAACGAGAGATCAGGAAAACGATACGCAAAGAAATCGCTACAACAAGCAGCTCAGCGGTCAGCGTCAAGAGTAGGGTCATGATGCTGACGGCATCAACCGCCGAAATCGTGTAGGGGCTGGCACCGGTTTCAGCTGCGGATATCTGCAAGCCGACTTGAGGGTTGGCAAGCATTGTGACCAAAAGCGCAAATGCGGCTCCGAACAATGACACGATTGTCAGAACAGCGCCGATTGTGCCGACCCAAACGCCGATCCACACGCGACTTTGAAGCCGGGCGGCTGAGGGGTCATCTCCAGTCTCTTTCAGCTTTCGCCCCAAAGACAAGTAATGCCAACACCAAAATGTGGTGAAAGCGGGCAGGATCAAACCTAAGAAGGACAGCACGTTGCCCACGCCTGCGCCGCCTCCGACAACGCCAAGGACAACGCCGCCCAGTACAACGACAATGATCAAAAAAACCAGTTGAACCCAGAAACCAATCTGGCCAAGCTTGACGAGCGCATCTGCGACGCGCCCGGAATTTTCGTCATGCCAATTAACTGATTCTTCTGCCATATTGCTGTGCTCCCAACCAAAGCCCTATGATTTGAAGAAGGCCGTCCACGCTTTAGCTTGGCCATCGATCTGAATCAAAAAATTACTGGCTATGCGCAGCGGCGAGTGCTTCGCGAAGTTTGTCTTCTTGTTCCTGCGATAGGGACGTCTGAAGTATCTTCGGGTCGTATTGTTCTATCTCGGCGATCACTTTGTCCGGTGTGGCCTTGGCGACAAGCAGAAACAGAGCCGATGAATTTGGTTGGATGGTCTCGCCCAGTTCTTTGATGAAATCATCATTGATGCCGTAGTCGGAAAGGGATCCGCCAAGCGCGCCCATTGCCGCCCCAGCCAAACCGCCCACGGCCATGCACGCGAGTGGGTTGAGAACAAGAATACCAGCCAACATACCCACTATTGCACCGGTGCTCAGGCCGGTACTGGCGCCAATTCGGGTCATGTTCACTGACTGCTTAATGTGTATGTCTCCCTCTTCGGGCCGCACAACCACGCAGGCATCCAGCAGGTCGATCAATTCCTGTTTTTTGAGTTGTCGTAGTTTTGTCAAAACAGCATCTGCACTGTCGACACCATCAAATGAAAGAACAACAAGATCAGCCATCAAAGTCTCCTCGGGTGTTTTGGATTACATCGTCAAAATCGTATTGGAGTGTAAAAGTGGGTAACGCGGGTCCGAAGGGACCCGCGCAAAACATCATTCGATAACGACCTGACCAGTCACTGCCTGCAACGGCTCGGCCTCTGCTACCTCAGTTGGACCGGTACTTGTGCCAGGCAAAACTTCGAACAGAGGATCGAACTCAACCATGGCGCCAGCGAGTTTGATCAGAACGCTGACGTCACCATCAGCCGTCGCGCGACCGTCGGCCAGCAAATCCTCAAAATCAGCCTCTCCGGTCATAACAAGTTCCAGATCGGATCGGTTCAAGGTCAGAGTCAGATCTGGCTCATCGAAGGCGAAACCTTCGACATTTGTGAGTGTTGCCTTGGCCAGTTCGATCGCAAACATCTCACCATTGTCGGGCGTGCTGAGGTTCATCGTAAACTCGATGCCTTCGGCCTTGCGGCTGTCCATCTTGATCGCAAGGAAATCAAGGAAGAGCTCAGTCGACATCGCGCGTATCACCTCTGGGCTGGACGTGTCGGCCGTTTCACCGGTGGGGATGCCTGAGCGAAGTTCATAGGCACCGGACAGGAAGCTGTTCCGCAGGCCCGGGTTCTCTTGCTGGTAGCCAAGCTGTTCGTAAACGTCGGCTAACAAATCTTTTACTTCCTGATCTGATGGATCCGACAGGAACAGTTTGTTCAGAATCTCGGACGCTTCGAAATATTGCCCTGCATTGTGCAGTTCCAAACCCTTGGCCATAATTGGATCTTTGCCGCCCATCATCTCGACGTAGAGCGGAGCGGAAGCTTCTGGTTCTAACGGTATCAGGGTCGCGGGATTGCAATCCCAGAATCCAAGGAACCGCTGAACAACGCCGCGCGAATTGTGCTGAGGTGAGCCGTGATAGCCACGTGTATGCCATGTCTGCTGCAAACCCTGTGACGGTTCATAGTGGTGATGTATCTGGTTAATCGTCACGCCCTGATTGGCCAGATGCAGGGTCTGGTTATTCATATGGGCATAAAGGTCGCGCTGATCTCTCAGAACCTGCTGCACGCGGTCATTGCCCCAGCGCGGCCAATGGTGCGAAGCGAACATGACGTCTGCCTCTTGCCCGAACAGGAACAGGGCACGAGAGATGTATTTTGACCATCGAAGGGCATCACGTACCGGCGCGCCGCGCAATGTATAAATGTTGTGCAACGTGGCCGTCACGTTTTCTGCCATCCACAGGGCCTTCATGTCTGGGATGTAAGTATTCATCTCAGACGGCGCTTCAGTGTTAGGTGTGTTCTGGAAGATCATCCGCACGCCGTCGACTTCGAACTCTTCGATGTCGTCCTCGACAATCCGGGTTGGCGCGATCAGGCCAGTGGCACCTGCTGAAACGCGCTTGCCGAGACCCTGATTGACGAACCCATGCGGGGCCACGGGCAACAACAGACCATATTGGTAAAATAGCCGGCGGTTCATTGCGTTGCCCGCGAACACGTTTTCGGAAATTGTGTGTTCCATGAAATCGCGCGGAGCAATGATTTCGACATTCCCGGAATCGACGTCCTCCTGCGAAACGATGCCGCGAACTCCTGCCCAGTGATCGCCATGGGAATGTGAATAGATCACGGCTGTAATCGGCAACCCTTCGCCTTTGTGTTCCGAGAACAATTCCCATGCGGCTCGCGCCGTTTCGGCCGAAACCAGTGGGTCAATGGCGATCCAACCCGTTTTGCCGCGCACGAATGAGATGTCGGACAAATCAAACCCGCGCACCTGATAGATGCCGGGTATTACCTCGTACAGACCATAGTTCTGATTCAGCTTGCTGATACGCATCAATGACGGGTGGATACTGTCGTACTCGTCTTGCTCGTCGATGAAATCAAATGCACCCCGGTCCCAGGCAACATTCCCCGCATCCGCCATGATCTGTGGCTCCGGCATCTGGGCAATGAAACCCTTGGCAACTTCGTCAAAGTCCTGAGTGTCTGAGAAAGGCAGTGTTTCTTTCGCTTCGGCCAGGATTTTGAGCGTGTGCTCGGACGGTGCTTTTCCTTTAGGGTGAAAGTGGCCTTCTAATGGCGCGGCTGTCGATGTGGTTTGTGCTGCTGCTTCTTCCGACAAAAAAGTAGGACTTACCGCAAACGCGGCCCCAATTGCTGGAACAGTTTTCATGAAGTCGCGCCGATTAGGTGCCATCGTATTTCCCCCCTATTGATAAAATTGTCTGAAAAGCAGTGCCTCACATCCTAACATTTAAATGTCATTGTGGAACGATTAAGATTTAGGCAGTCTTGCGCGGCTCATTATCCAGCATGGCTCGCGGATGTATTGAATACCTGAGTGTTTTCTGAAGATTGGGCCGTCTTCAGTGAGCACGGCAACAAAGGACGCGATCTAAAAATAGGTGGATCACAGATCAGGGGGAAACACGATGGCAGCTACCTGCAATGCCTCTCTGTCGAGGCGAGATTTTTCAATCTGGCCGCTGCTGCTTCTCTTTGTTGCATCTCAAGTTGTGCCCCGTTCGACCGCAGTAGTTCGATCGGCGACATAAATTCTGAGCTCACAGCCGCGTTGGAACGGATACCTTCTTATGATGGCTCAGATCTGGTTCAGGTCGCCCGGGAGATTGAGGCGAATTCAACACTGATGATCCAGGCGCACGCGGCCTTTATTGAAGAATTCAACCGGTTGTCCGCCAACCGCTCTGTAAAACGTTCCAAGTTGGTAGCTGTTTCAGACAGATATGACACCGAACGCCGTTCGCAACGCGATAACCTGCTGGTATTGCAGGGGCAATTGCAGGCAGCAGTCCCGGAAGACTACTGGCCGGAAGTTGCTGAAATTTCGTACGAAAAGGCAGACTTAGTCGCTTTGGGAGCCAGCTTGGAGTTATGATATGCCAGTAATTGCGACGATAACGGCGGTCACTTTCTTTTTGGACGGATCGTCTGATTTAGCACCATCATTTCTGGAGCCCAATACGCTGAGACCCGCCTTGGATAAGGCTATTTCGCCCGCAGACAGCGATGTCCGGACCGCGGCCTTGAAAATTGTGAGCGACTTGGAAGTTGCCGTTGATCGGTTCCGTGCCACGGTCGAAGGTTCTGCGGACAATGCCATTCTCGGTTCCACGGACAAATCAGCATCGGCATCGTCCACAAGAGCCATTTTTAGTGAACTGGATCGGGAAAGAGATCGAGCGATAAGCGCGGTAATCGACTCACGTGATCAACTCGTTTCGCTTTTGGATCAGGAGACCTGGTCGCGAGTATTCGATGGGTAATGTCTATTGAGAAAGGGGGCAATGTCCACCCTGTCGTCGCTGCAACGCTATCCATAAAGTCGGCGAATACGTTTGTTTGGTGAATTGGATGATGATGCATCCCATGAGGCGTGCTCAAAGTGCTTGCAGACGATGCCGCTACTTTTTGTCTTTTTCCTTTTTTTGGTCATTTGAGGGCGCTCGCCAAAATGAGGCCGCGCCCCAAATCACCAGAACAACCGTAACTATGCCACCCACAATAAATTCCATATCAAGATGATAGCCACACGAGCTTGTTGGCGCAACTTTTCAACACGGCGAAATAGACAAAGGGACGTTCAGCCTTCCCTTTCAATTTCGGACAAACCCTCTGCATTGTCCATTTTGGGTCAAGTTTTTAAGGGCGTTGCGGATACCAAAAAAGAACTACCTCTCAGACCGCTCGCTTGGACGTTCGGGTGTAAGGCTAAGTTTGGCTGCCTACAGGTAAGGGGAAAGTAGCCGGGCGAAACCGTTGCGCAATTTGGCCAAAAGCGGGAGATCATTGATCTCTTCGAGGCTGATTTCTCGAGCGCCAAGTGCTTTTGAGTCAAGTATGGCATGGAGTTCTTCCGACAGCTCTCGATGATAGCATTCAACATTGAACTCAAAATTCAATCGCAGGCTTCTGGGATCCCAATTTGGGTGCTGTCAGACGAATTCGAACCAGTCTCAGTTTGCCGCGGAAACCGCGAACCTATCCGGAACAAAGCTGACGCCACTCGCTAAGAGCGGCGGCGCGGGTCAGCTTGAAGGTGTCTCGACTGGCGAGCGATCTTTCCTGGTTGAAGTGATTGTAGACGGAGGAATGGACGGAGGCGAATTTCTGTAGACTTCGCATGCGCCTGAAACGCTGCATCGCGCGTTCGCGTCGTCGAAACGGCAGGTGTGAATTCTCGGCGCGGTTGTTGAGCCACCTGCCCGTCTGTTGTTTTTCGAACGCGCCTATTTCTCTGAGCGCAGCCTTGTAGGAAGCGAAGCGATCTGTGACGACCTCCTTGGCGCAACCGTGCCGTTTCATCAATTTCCTGAGGAATTTTAGTGCTGCAGCCTTGTTTCGGCGCTTGGTGACAACTGCTTCCAGCACTTCACCTTCGTGATCTACTGCACGCCACAGATAATGTCGCTTGCCATTCACCTTTACGAAAACCTCGTCCACGTGCCACTTCCATTTCGAGAACGCGCGCAGCTGCTGCACACGCTTCCGTCGGATCTCAGCTGCAAACATTGGACCAAACCTGTTCCACCAATATCGGACGGTTTCGTGGCTCACGTCGATGCCTCGCTCGTGCAACAGATCTTCGACATTTCGAAGCGAGAGCGGGAAACGGATGTACAGCATCACCGCAAGGCGGATGACCTCGGGACTGGTTTTGAAGTACTTGAAAGAGGCAGGTTTGGTCATGGGCAAAAGCTACGCAACCGTCCTGCCTGCCTCAAGACAAGTTCTTCTGACAAGACCGTTCGCGTTATCTCATCCTGTACTGAAAATATGTCCTGTAGGTCTCGGTCATAGCTGTCTGCCCAAATGTTCTGGCCCGTTGTCGCGTCAATGAGTTGGGACGTCACGCGCAAACGCTCACCGGCAATTTGAACGCTCCCCTCAACAATGTAGCGAACACCCAATTCTTCTGACACTTTCTTCGAAACGGTAATTGCACATGTGCTTTCATCAGCAAATACCAAGCGAGTAGAGAGCTGGATTGTTCGTTCGTGACATTTTTTTGGACGTTCGGCGCACAAATGCGGCAGCCTTTCAAAGAGGTCATATCGAATCCCTCACAATGTGCTTCACGTCGAAAATAAAATTCGGAACCAGCACATTTGTAGGTCGGGTTCAGAAATTTCGAAAACTGGCCGCTGTGACCGTGCTTTTGGTCAAACGGAAATCAGTCTGGAACCTGAAGAACTTTGATAACCCCGATCTTCGTGACACCGTCGTCGTGCACAAAAGTGGAATAGACGGGCCATTCTTTTTGAGAGTCTATCATCGTTGCAGTTTGTAGTGACATGCAAACGGGGCGCATTCCGTCGGCCTCCGCATCCAGCGTTTTTATCCAGTTCTCAAGTCTTGCAGTCACATTTATTGTGTCTCCGATAACGTTGTAACGCATAGAGCCGCTTACTCCCAACGTTCCACCCAATGCTTCTCCGCTGTTCAGCGCAATTCGCAATCTATATTTTTGGCGCTCATCAGCGCTGCGATTCAGATCCAGTGTAGCAACGCGCATATCCTGGGCGCATCGTAGGGCCGAAATGGCGTCGTCCTGTCTATGCTCGTGAGTATCACTGGGTATGGGCGCTCCAAAGATCACAAGAATGCCATCACCGGTATATTTCTCGACGAAACCTCCGTGTCTTCGGGCAATCTCACCCAGTTTGTCCAGAATGCGGGACATCCAATTCATGAAGCTTTCAGCATCCATCGAATTTCCAATCCGTGTTGAACCTTCGATGTCAGCAAGAAGTGCTGTAACGAACAATCGATGGGATTTCGGTTTGCCGCCGGTTAACAGGTTTTTCCTTTGCTTCCAAATCTCTGCAGACAACTCATCTGACAGATGAGAGGAAAAGACCTGTACAATCGCACGTCGTTGATTGCGCGAAATCCCCGAGATGATCGCAAATGCAGATAGGTATCCCAAGAACCAACCTAACGCGGATGGTACGACGGGCATCAAAAGGGCACTTTTTTGAATTAGCGACATTACAACGATCAATGCAGCGCAACCAAACACGGCAAGACCGATGGAATTTGCTGTGACCCGAACAAACAATGCGATTGATGCGCCGACAAAAACCGCGGCAAAGATCAGTATTGAGGACAGAGAACTGCCCAAAGAGTTTAGCGGCGAAAGTTTGCCTTCTGCGTAGTCAACCAGTTGTTGAACAATGGCCGCATGTATTTCAGCGCCATAGGTAAAATTCGCTCCGGTCGAGCGGTTCAGGGGTGTCCCGAAATAGTCCTTTACCGACTGGCTGGTCAAGCCGATGATTACCACTTTTTCGCGGACAGGTTCCAGATCGCGCCCAGCTAGTACTTCCGAAGCAGGTATCCGGTTCACGATTGGCAGCGCGTTCTTAAAGTCGATGATAATCTGATAGCCGGATGTATCGACATTTCGAAACAGATTAGAACCGGGTTTCAAAGGGGGTGCCACCGTGCTTCCAAACATCAGATTGCGCGGATTGTTCGGATCACTTTGCAGCACCGGCTGACGTGAAAATTCGGCCGCCAATAGCACCGGAAAAGACAGGAAAATCTCTTCTACATCGCTGACTAGCAGCAAGGCGCGGCGGGCGACGCCGTCAGGATCAATGGGTATATCGGAAAATCCTGTCCGCACTCCAGGTGGTGCGGCAATGCCCGAACCGCTTTCATCCGGTAACTTCGAAATCACAACAACTTTGGGATCATCCAGAGTCTCAAGCAGGCTCTCATGACCAGAACCAGCGGGAACATCTCGATAAATATCCACTCCAATCGCGGCTGCGCCAGCCTCAAGCAGGTTATCAATAAGGATTGCAAGCTGAGCGTCCGGTATAGGCCAACCCCATTGGCCCAGGTCCTGATCTGAAATGGCAACGAGATAGACATCTTCGGTCTGCGTATTTTCCGCAATCGCCGATGTGGTCCAATCGTACTGAGCAAGCTCAAGTGGCTCTAGTACCCCTTTGTTCTGAAGGGCCACTATCAGGCTTCCGGCGATCAATGTGATCGATGCGACCAGCGCCCAACGTTGCCAATTTGGCAAAAGCGATGAAGTCATAGAGCCTGCTTTATTTCGGCCCTTACGTATCAATAACCTACTCCGGCTGAACGCAAGAGTTGCTCGAATTGCTTGGAATTCACCGGTCGAACGCGACCACTTAGACTGATTTCGACCAGCGGCGACAATGCGTCAAACCACAGTCCATCGGCGGACGGGTTCGCAGAACTCACCTCTTCAGAAACACGTTCTACAAGACGCGTCGACCACGCCTCCACCGTATCTGTATTCCTGCCCAGAAGCAGAATTTGCCATTCGTAAATCTTGCCGGTTTCCAGTTGTTGTTGCAGCCGAACAAGATCCAACCCGTAATAGCCCGGTGGGAATGGCCCGGTGATCAGCACCTGGTCGCCCGGCGACCCAACCGGATTCAGCGCAAAAACCAAATCACCCCGGTGGCCGGATTCCAAATGCCAAACCAGCGGAGGCGTCGCTAGTGTCGTCAAACCGCCGTCTTCGGGCGCCAGCAACAACAGACCGGCATTTTCGCCATTGGAAGCAGAGTTTCGCGTCCCCGCCCCCATACGCTCTTTGGGAGCTCCCATTTTAGGAGGTACGAATACGACCTCCTCGGTCGTGTCTGGGGTATTGTTTTCATTGGCAGCCGCAAGTTTATCGCCAGGCAAAAGAATTGCGATCAAAAGAGCAATTAACGCGTTTTTTGAAAGCCTAGTGCACCACACACGATGCCTCGCGAAAAAACCTACCGACAAAAGAACCCTATTTTGTTCAATGTAAATTTGATTTCGAACAGTGTCCAGTTTCCGCAACGAAGCGCTCACCATCGAAAAATGCGATATGATGTTGTAATATGGCAATGTTCGACGGGATTGGTTCAGGTTTTGTAGTATGATTGTTGTCTTTCGCCACACTAGGTTTTTTCTGCAATTATTGGTCATTGCTTGTCTTTTATGTTTTCCAGCGGCATCGAACGCCAAAGACGGGCGTGTTGCGCTTGTAATTGGCAATTCCTCATACGAGCGTGTGTCAAGCTTGCCGAACACGTTCAATGACTCCCATGACTTGGCCGACGCGCTCGAGCGCATCGGGTTTGACGTGACCCGAGGGTCGAATTTAAGTTTTCGCGAGATGCGTATCGCGATCCGTGATTTCGCCGAAGTCGCGGAAAAAGCCAAAGTGGTGCTCATCTACTTTGCTGGTCACGGCATCGAGATTGACAATGCCAACTATCTGATACCGGTGGACGCCGAGTTGCAAAGTGATCGGGACATAGATCTTGAGGCGATCCGTTTAGACACGCTGATCGGCTCTGTTTCCGGCAGCGACGGTCTGAAGATCATTCTGATCGATGCTTGCCGCAATAACCCCTTCGTCCCCAACATGACGCGCACGTCCGCCACACGATCCATTGGTCACGGACTGGCGCGCATAGATCCGAGCGGGGTTTTGGTGGGTTATGCAGCGCGCAGCGGCACGCTGGCGTTGGACGGCAGCGGTCGGAACAGCCCCTATGCCCAAGCACTTCTGCGCCACATCGAAGAACCCGGTCTGGAATTGGGAAAAATGTTCCGCAAAGTGCGGGACACCGTATTCGAGTTGACAGACGGCTACCAGGAGCCGTTTACCTATGGGTCGTTACCAGGCCATGATATCTACCTTGTGTCCCCGCCAAAGCCGACGCGTGTCATCGCAAAGGAACAAAGTGCTACGACGCCTCAGTCAACCTATGAAAAGGCCGAGGCAGCTTGGGATGGTTTTCGCGAAAGCACATCGCCTAACGCCTTGGAGGCATTTGCAAATACCTATCCAGACACAGCCTATGCTGCGCTGGCCTTGTCTATCGCCGAAAGGTATCGCGAAAGCGCAACTCAGACGCCTCCACCCGTCGGCCTGCCGAAATGGTGCGAAAATCCGAAGAACGCAACACAATCCCTGATCTGCCGCGATCCCGACCTTCTTGCATATGACAGCGAGGTTTTAAAGCTGTTTCAAAAGCGTCTCGAGATTGTCCGAGGTGGCGCGGCCCGCGGGCAAGCCCTCGTAGAACAAATGAACTGGCGCAATTCGCGCGATCAATGCGGTGCCGATCCAAATTGCGTCGCGCAGGCGTACAAGCTGCGAAAGATCGCGTTAGCAGAGTTTGGCGACGCGGTGATGCCAACAGTTTTAGTTGTCCGCTCGATTCAGGAAGAGCTCAATCGATTGAGCTGTGGCGCAGGTGAACCTGATGGCGTGATAGGTGCCCAAACACGAAACGCCTATGATTTGGCCGCATCTCTGCTTTCTGGGATCGAAGGCGGGGCCGCTTTGGACGATACCCAAACGCTGAACCTGCTGCGGGCTCAACCAACCGCAGCTTGTTCGTTTCTGAAGCGGGCGGTCAAAAACCCCGACCTTTTGGAAGGCGTTTGGAAAATAGTTACCGTTAAATGCCCCGGAGAGATGGGGGTAGGAAATTCGCGACGGGTAAAGCTCAGCTATGAACGCGACGGTGTCTATTCAGGTCGGCTGGCTTTTGGAAACGGTGCGTTTAAGCGAGCGATAGGCGCCCGTCTGTCTGACCGCACGCTTGCACTCACTCATGTCACGACGAATGGAAGCAGACAATCGTACTTTTTCGAACCAAGTGATTCTCCGAATAAGTTTGTAGGCTCAGATTGGTCGAAATGCATCATCTCAGTCAGCCGGTAGCACAGTCTATATTCCAACGCATTTGTTCAAACTGCTTTCGAACACAACGGCGCGCACATTGCTGCCATTGCAATCAAGCTACTCGGACGGAATAACGTTGCTTTGGTCGCATTGTTCACCTTTTTTGATGCTAAAATCGTGTGAAAGTCTTATTCTTCGCGATAGAAACGCCTCGTGTTAAGCTCTTCCAAAACACACATCCCGTGGTTTAGCTATGGATAAACGTCTTCTTGTTTTGGTAACGGCTATTGTTCTAGCGTTGGTTGCTTTTGGCCGTGCTGTCTATGCGTCGGACAAACGCGTAGCTCTGGTTATCGGGAATTCCGAGTATGCTCACGTTTCAAATTTATCGAATCCGGCAAACGATGCCACCGACATAGCGGAGGCGCTAGAACGGATAGGGTTCACAGTGACCCGCGGCCAAAACTTGGATGGCCGGGGTATGCGCCTGGCACTTCGTAACTTTGCGGAAGCTGCTGATGGCGCCTCGATGGCTGTCGTTTATTTTGGAGGTCACGGTATTGAGATCGACAACACCAACTACTTGATACCCGTGAACGCGGAACTGGTAAATGATCGAGATGTCGAGTTCGAGGCCATCCGTCTTGATGCTGTTGTGAATGCGTTGTCCGGCGTGGAAGGCATGAAGATCATCCTTGTTGACGCCTGCCGCAATAATCCTTTTCTCGCTGACATGAACCGAACATCGGCGACACGCTCGATTGGACGCGGGTTGGGCCGCATCGACCCAAGAGGTGTGTTGGTGGGATATGCCGCGCGAAACGGAACACTGGCGCTTGATGGAAAGGGGCGCAACAGCCCATACGCACAGGCCATTCTGTCTCATATAGAGGAACCAGGATTAGAACTAGGTAAAATGTTCCGGAAAATTCGTGACACAGTATTTTCTCTCACAGAAGGATACCAAGAACCATTCACTTACGGATCGTTACCGGGCGAGGACATTTTCTTGGTTCCGCCCCTTAAAGTTGCTGCCCCAGCCCCTGCGCGTGAAGTCTCTGGCCAGCCAGTTGAAGCAATCGGAGCCCTGGGAAACCCTGATGTTCCAGATCTGTGCCAAAATCCTCAGGAACCGGCTCATGTTCAAATTTGCGCGATCCCCGAATTATTGGCCCAGCAGCAGCAGGTTCAGGTCCTATTTGACGAGCGCCTCGAAGAGCTTGGTGGTGGTGACGCTTGGGGAGAATTGTTGCTGACCAATTTGGAGCATGAGCAAAGTAGAGACGCATGCGGCGAAGACGTGGAATGTTTGTCGCGTAACTACAGAGGATGGTTCGTCGGTTTGACGGGAAGCCCGCCAGGGTTGTCTGAGGATGAACAAGTTGTTTACTCCATTCAGGTGGAACTCAACAGGCTGAGTTGTGGTGCAGGAGAACCCGATGGAAAACTTGGAAACAAGACAAGAGGCGCATTGTTGGAGTTGGTAAAACAGTTTAGCTCCATGGAAACGTTCTCGACGACCTTCTCGATTGATACTTTAAGCGCGTTGCGAGAGCTTCCCAGCTTTGCTTGTTCAGGAATTGTGCGCGGAGCAGAAAACCCGAAAATTCTAAACGGCGTATGGCGTTTGGTCGAGCATTGCCCTGAAAACAGTCCA
Organism: Ruegeria sp. AG1; assembly: GCF_056541705.1. Lineage (NCBI taxonomy): Bacteria > Pseudomonadati > Pseudomonadota > Alphaproteobacteria > Rhodobacterales > Roseobacteraceae > Ruegeria > Ruegeria sp. AG1. The sequence continues at coordinate 113,714 of NZ_JBQFYU010000015.1, forward strand.
TACCCCAACATGGTTATCGTGAATTCGTTGAAACTACGGAACACATCAGAGGCCAACTTTTCTGCTAGTCTCGTGCGGACGGGTGGGTGGGCCCGTGAATTGAGCGGCGGGATTATCGGCTACGAATTAAGATTGTCCACTCCAGACATTCATGGCTTTAACTACTACTACCACTTAAAACCAACCCAAAACCCGTTTGAGTTTCATGCGACATCTCGGGACAAATGTCATGTTGTCGTATCAAGAGGCTGAATTACCGCTTATTCTTTTGCTTTGGTCAGTTTCAGGAAGATTTGCATCAAGACTTTGCAAAGTCCGCTTCCTGCGCATTGCTGTCATTGGAGCTTCGCGCAGCATCAGTCAATTTTGGGCTCGATGCTAAAGTTCGCCTGAATATCCTGAAAGGCCGCTATGCGGACAAAACTGCCTTTCACGGAAAGTTCCTGAATGTCTGTCAACGTCGGCGGAACCAAATCGGATGTTGACCCACGGATAGCTTTAGCGCCTCTCAGTACGATTCTTGATTGCTTCGATTACGGCATGGCCTAATTGGCGCGTGTTTCGCACTCCTCCGGCATCATTATATTCAGACACTCCAATCTTCTTGGCGACATGGCGCAGATTCTCAATTGCATTGCCTTGCAAAGCGCCATCCTTAAAAAAATCTATGCTCTTACATGCATATTGGACAATTCGATCACGGCCGAATTCGGCCTCCTGCGTAACCGTCTGCCGCAAGCCTGCGGTCGCTTGTTTGCTTTTGGGCCGTGAAGGATCGGGGCGAGTGTCCGGCATAATCAAAGGCTCCTCAGGTTCACCCGTTATTGCACTGAAACTATTGACCGTAACGATTTCCCTGACCTTATTCGGCACGCAGTTCCCTCCACTGCCATATTCCACGTGGACAGCCTTGGCTTGGACGTTGTCAAGCAAGTAGAAATTTGCGCTCAGACTTCTAAGACTCACTTCAATGAAGAGGAAGTAATCAGCATCGCCTTTTGTGTTCATGTCGACAGGCCAGCGGCTTATTTCTGATGTTCTGTCGATGTACTGCCTTGTCTTTACTTCAACTGACTTAGGCCCTTCTGGCGTCACCACTATTAGATCGTGCCCCGGCGCCCCCGGCGGACTGACATAGGCGTGCAAACCGACGGAAATGAACTTGGCAAGCGCCAGAGTTTCCCCAAGTTCCCCGGCAAGTTGATGAGTGAGCTTTTGCATCGTATTTCGCTTTTTTCTCCGCAAGCCAGCCGGATGTTAAATTCGCGCCCTCAACTATTATGGCGCCCTGCCAACGCAGTCTCAACTTAGCTCTGGAGCCTAGACAAAGGTAGTTCTGATTTATTGGCTGGCATTTTTGCCGTTGTAGCAAATCGGCCATTCGTGCAGATTGCAATAACGTTAGCCCTGGGCTCGTTGCAGTCATTCGCTGCCATTCGGTTGAAGAGCTATTACGCGTGCGAATATTGGCCGAAGCTAGGACATAACCTTAACCATCTCAATTTTGGTTGTTCAGATAAAGCCTGGGCAGCCACGGAGGCACCGCAACAAAGCTATACTTATAGCTTTCGCAAATATGCCCAAGAGACGAATCCCTTTAGACCACGCGCACGTTGCAATGACACGCGGCACCAACGGGTGTCGCCGGTCTGCTCGCAACTGTGAACTCTTAAAGCAGTTCCATTTGGAAGGCCCACTATCACATTGAACCCTATTCCCGGTCCTGCACGCAATTTAAGCATGTCTCCGTCTTCAACGCCAAAAACCTCGTACTGTCCAAGAGAAGCTGCCGTTGCGGATTGAGTTAAGACAATGGCGCATATGAAAAATGCCACTAAGGGCAAGAAGATTGTACTTCGCATAATGTTAACCTGCCTGTTTCCTCAACTGCAATCTTAGCGCCTCTTATCATCAAGCGTAACTCCCTGACCGAAGAATGAGCACGTTTAAACCGACCATTAAACTAGGATTCTTAAGTATGCCTTTGGTCAGGTTTGGGCTCGGAATTCATTTCGCTCGACCTGAGCGCTTTCCCATCGATTGACAGCTGCGAATATGTTCTTGATATTGGCAGAGCGGAGCTCAAGCCAGAAAGGCGTGTTCCGTGGCGAGGAACTAGGCGTTGATCCCTTAGGCTACGCCGGTGAATAGCAAGAAGCTTTCACAGCCGGTTCTCGATTAAATTCGAAACCAGGACTGTGAAATGACAACTGATTTAAGAAAAATTCGTGATGAAAAGTATGCCGCTCAGGGTGGTCGATGCTTCTATTGCAATCAGCCGATGTGGTCAGGATCACCGCAAAAATTCCAAACCGTTCATTCTGTTTCAGAGCGCAAGGCGCGTTGGTTCCAATGCACAGCGGAACACTTACTTTCTGCTTCGGATGGTGGACCAGACACTCCAGCAAACATTGTAGCTGCCTGCAAGTTTTGCAATCAAAGCCGCCACCGGTCAAAGCAGCCACTATCGCCGGGAGCATACAAGTTAAAAGTGCTGGGCCGAATGGAACTGGGTGGCTGGATGCGGTTGAGCTCATAAAATGGTGCTGTCAGACTAATTCGAACCAGTCTCAGTTTACTGCGGAAACCGCGAACCTATTCCGAACAAAGCTGACGCCACTCGCTAAGAGCGGCGGTGCGTGTCAGCTTGAAGGTGTCCCGGCTGGTGAGCGATCTTTCCTGGTTGAAGTGGTTGTGGACCGAGGAATGGACGGAGGCGAATTTCTGCAAACTTCGCATGCGCCTGAATCGTTGCATCGCGCGTTCGCGTCGTCGAAACGGCAGGTGCGAGTTCTCGACGCGGTTGTTGAGCCACCTTCCCGTCTTTTGCGTTTGGAGCGCGCCCAGCTCTCTGAGCGCGGCTCTGTATGAGGCGAAGCGATCCGTGACGACGTTTTCCGCTTTACCGTGCCGCTTCATCAATTTCCTGAGGAATTTCAATGCCGCCTGCTTGTTTCGGCGTTTGGTAACGATTGCTTCCAGCACTTCGCCCTCATGATCGACGGCCCGCCAGAGGTAGTGTCTCTTGCCATTCACCTTCACGAAAACCTCGTCCACGTGCCACTTCCATTTGGAGAACGCGCGCAGGTGCTGAACACGCTTTCTTCGGATTTCAGCAGCAAACATAGGGCCAAACCTGTTCCACCAATATCGGACAGTTTCGTGGCTCACGTCGATGCCTCGCTCGTGCAGCAGATCTTCGACATTCCGAAGCGAGAGTGGAAATCGGATGTACAGCATCACCGCAAGGCGGATGATCTCTGGGCTGGTTTTGAAGTACTTGAAAGAGGCAGGTCTGGTCATGGGAAAAAGCTACGCAACCGCCCTGCCCGCCTCAAGCCAAGTTCTTCTGACAAGACCTTCTGCAAGGCCAAACTTAGCCGGTACTATCAGAAAGCGGCCATTGGGGCAGTCGCAGCAAAGGTCGGCTCTGTCCGCTAAAGTGCCCTTCGACGGCCGTGCGGCGTAGGTCTGGAGTGAGCCCATATTGAACGATGCTGCACTGTGATCAAGGTCCGTTCTTTGGGCCGCAGCTGAAAACATGACAAAGTCAAACTGAGTTTTGCCAAGGGGTTTGTGTCCAGACCGCTGGCCGGTTCACCCACCTTTGCTCACGCCAGAAATCCGCGTCACATTCGACGTTGGTTGCATTCCTTGTTTCCATTGGCTCGGTGGGACGCCTATCTCTCGCAAAAACTCGCGATTGAAGTTCGACTTTGTATTGAACCCGCTATCGAGCATCGCGCTCGTTACAGTTGCGCCGTCCTCGATCAGCTTACAGGCATGGCGAACGCGCCAGGTGTTGATGTGGCGAGAGACATTGGCTCCGGTCGCACGGTTGACGGCCATGGAAAGACGCTTTTCGGGCAGATGAAGGCGACGTGACAACCGCGAAAGGGTGAGGTTTGGATCAAGATGCATAGGTTCGCGCTTCAGGAAGGCCTCAAGAGCTTCCACAATTTCGATATCCTCTTTGCTCGTCTCTCTGGGCGGCGGAGCTGGCTCGGCTGAATCTTCACCCGCCACACCAGATGCGGAAGAGCTTCCACTAAGCAAACCGACAAGCACAAGGACCAGGGATGAAGAGAAGGTGATCAGCCATCCGGCCCAGTGTTCGTTGCCTGTCATGAATGCAAAGGCGATGAACACATCGCTGAGGGCTGAAGCAATCACGGCCCACCCCAAGACCTGCCAAAGAACCTTTGGAACAAGCCCGGCGTCCAACCGAGCAAGGGGCATGTCTCCTGAGCTGCTCAACAGATGGAGGATCGCAACGCCGTAGCCCCCAAAGACAAGTGGTACGACGACATCCGTCGTTTCGGGCGCGAAGATACGACAGAACAGTGTGAAGACTGGAGCTGCGCCGTGGAAGCCGACTTGACGGAGCGATATCCGGCTGATCAGAGCGTCCTGCAATGTGATCCAAGCAAGCGGCGGGATGATCGTGGCGCTGACCGGCAGAACAGGTCGTAGCCAAGCGACATCATATCCGATGACCATCGCGACTAGAAATGATTGCATTGCGCAGGCCGTAAGTAAGGCGACCAAGAGTGGCCTGCCCTCTGACAAAAGCGTTCGGACGGCGAGATAGGCGAGAACAATGGCGGCGAAGGCTGGGATCGGAAGCATAGGCATGTCGCGACTATTGTCTAAAATCCTGATTGTGACGACCTGAATCCCGAAAACAGGACGCCGTAGCCTGCGTTTTTCCGCACATCAGGAGCCAAGCGTTCAACTACGGAGGTTCCCATGAAACGCCTTGCCCTTCTTGCCATGCTCGCGCTGCCCCACGCAGGCCCTGTCGCAGCGGATATGCTACCCGGCTACGACCGGTTCGACCTGACAGTTGCTCACCGCGCCCGGCCGGTCGCCGCCTCAATCTGGTATCCGGCGGCAAATCCCACCTATCGCGCGCCTGTCGGAGACGGCCCGATCTTTGACCCGACCTTCGCGTTCATCGGGCCAGCCATCGCAGAGGGTGAGCACCCGCTTGTTCTTTTATCACATGGCTCAGGCGGCAACGCCGATAGCTTGGGATGGCTGACCAGTGGCCTTGTTGCGAACGGAGCGATGGTTTTGGCTGTGAACCATCCAGGCTCAACAAGCGGAGACAGCTCTCCGCGCCGCTCGGTTGATCTGGAAGCGCGTGCAAATGACCTGACCGCCGCACTCGATATGATCCTCGCCGATCCAGCTTTTGCGCCTTTCGTCAATCCGGATCAGATCGGCGTCGTCGGATTTTCTCTGGGCGGGGCAACCGCTCTCGGGTTGGCCGGTGTCCGCTTCGATGGTGCAGCTCAAGACACCAATTGCAGCACCGGCCCGGAGGCCGCTGATTGCGTATTCTTCCGCCTGGGCGGTGTGCGTTTCGCTAACTATCCCAGTTTTGACGCGGATACGCGCGATCCGCGTATCTCAAGAGCTGTGATTGTCGACCCCGGATTCGGCGGTGCCGTTGATCCAGAGACGCTTCAGGGCGCTTTGACGGGCATTAGTCTCATCAACCTGGGTGACGCAGACCGGCTCGGAGCTGCTGACGTAGGACCGGATGGCAATGACCTTGCGAACAGGTTGCCCGATGCTTCCTATGTTGAGATTGCACCGGCGAACCACTTCACCTTCCTCGGGACCTGCAAACCTGGTGCCGCCGCGTTGCTTGAAGAGGAACAGGATGACCCGATCTGCACGGACCCGGATGGCACGGATCGCGTCGCAACGCACGTGCAGCTCATTGATGCAATCTCACTCGGTCTCGACCTCTAGGGACGCTACCGCCCGACCCTATTAAAGGAACAGCTCCCCCGGCCAAAAGACGCCGGGGGCGATCTTTTTTACCAAAACCCATACGTTTCGGTCACCGGTGGAAACGACCGTTCTGCCACTCCAAATGACTTCAAAGCGGATATTAGCGCAACCGCAGCGAATTGGCGCTTTGTCCCGCAACCCGTGAGTTGCCCTGAAAATCCTCGCTGCGCGGTGAACGATTGGCAGCGACCTCGGCCGCCGCGCGGCGCCACAAAATATGCACTCGCAGCAATTTTCGCGCTGCGAGCGCGCGCAGCTAAAAATGGCAATGACTGCCATGGGCTCGGAGCAGACGTTCATTCAATCTAACCGAATATCTGCTCTGTGGACAAAGTTGCCATAGGCTAAATGGTTGTTGAGGACCGGTCTCAGCCCTAATCGGACATTCGAAACTGAGCTTTGCAAATCCCGACAAGCGGACATAGCATTAGTTCGCTGCATTTGCTCGAATCTCGGCAATTTCGCCAGTGCTTGGATCAGAATCGAGCTTTCAGCGAAGCCTTCGAATTTTGCCGGTCATCCTTAACCCATCGCGAATGTTCAATCCCATCATCGCGAGGTTGGCTGCGCCAGCGATCAACTCAATCACCTGAACTGTGAAAAAGGTGCTGTCGAACTCGCCAGCAGCGGCTTTGCCAGCCAGAAACCAAGCGGCCGGTACGAGGATCAGCAAGCCGTTCAATGCAATGACAGGCATTCGGGTTTTCTTGGCCTTCGTCAGCGCATCCTTGCGTTTCCGGCCCATTGCCATGCCCGATCCGCCAGCAATCGCCATTGCCGGGATGAGGATGAACATGCCTTTCAGGATCAATGCCTTGACGGTTGCGACCGCTTCATGGCTCGCAAAGAGTTCGCTGGTGGCCGTTGATGTCCAGAAGAGGAGGATCATCACAAAGCCGATGCCCCCTGCGATGGCGTGAATCTTAGTTTTCATAGCGGTTCACTCAAATTGGCTCTTGGAAAGGATTTCGTCAGGCCGTGCAGCAATTCGGCACCGCAACCTTCTCAAACAGATGGGGGGCGGTCACAGCGCTTGAGGGATAATGGCTGAGCTGCTGCTGAAACTCGGGGTTTGAAAACGCCGCGTGGAAATCCGCAACAGACTCCCAGACCGCGTAGTTCAGGTACATGCTGCCGTCGCCAACGGCTTTGTGCAGTTGGGTGCTGATGTAACCCGGTTGCTTCTTCATCCATTGGGCATCGCACTTCCAAGCTTCTACCAAGGCGACTTGGTCAATTGGGTCGACTGTGAAGAGATTGACGAGAACGACGGGTCCAGCGTCGATGTTCAATTGCCGTTCAATGGGAAACTCTGGGTCGAGAGGTTTGAAACTGACCATTTCGGTACTCCTTGAAAGTAGCTTTGATTTGGTGTCATGTTGTCATATTTAGGAAGCATCAAGCACAATGACAACGTGTTGTCAAATAAAATGAGGAGTCGTTATGCCGGATGAACGAAGGACCGAAGAAGGAAAAGCCGTGACAGCCTTGATACTGGATGTGTTTCGGTTGAACGGTCGATTGCAGCTTGCCGGTGATCGCCTCGTATCAGAACTCGGTTTAACAAGTGCTCGATGGCAGATTCTTGGTGCCATCGCCTATTCTGATCGACCGGAATCCGTTGCCTGGCATGCACGGACGATGGGCGTTCACCGGCAGGGCGTACAACGGATCATCAATGAATTGAGCAAAGAAGGCATGGTGGAGTTTCAGCCGAACCCTCACCATAAGCGGGCGCACTTAGTCGTACTGACCCCAAAGGGGCAGGAGTTGTTCGAAGCCGCGATTGCGAGGCAAATCCCATGGGTGAATGAACTTTCGGAAGGCCTGTCGCCAGATGATATTGCGACAGCGCAAAATGTTGTCGACCGTCTCAAAACACGTCTCGAAGAAGCCTCAACGCGGCAAGATCAGAACCCGACCCAAAGCTGACGCTCATAGAGAGTGCGGCACCGGTCAAAGTGGGCTCGTAGTCGACCTTCGCTACCTCTCGCATAATTGGCTGGAGGCAGCCCAAAGCGGACCTTCACTATGAGCTTTGCACCCTCTGAGATGCGGACATAGCCGCCTTTGGTTTGAGCGACTTTTCTATGGAGGTTTCGACGGAACTGAGATTGTTTTGAGTCCATCGGTGGCGGTATGCCCAGACAAGCAGGCGGCGGCAGCTTTCTCACCAAATTTAAGACAACTCTCAATGGGCCAATCTTCATGGAGACCATGAACAACGCCGGAGCAGAAAGCATCACCCGCTCCCACTGGGCTGATGATGTCTTCAGCAGGTATCGGGTCCGGCGCGAAGGCAATTTCAACCTCGGTTTCACAACATACGATTTGCGTTGGGCTATGAATAATGACCGCTCGATTGACCCCACCGGATTTTAGAAAGCGAGCTGCTTTCATCATTTCGTTGGGATCAGACTTTTGCGTGAGATTAATGCCTGTTGCCGCCTCGGCTTCGAGCTCATTCGCAAACAGAAAATCGATTTCGGCAAGCGTCTTTGACACAATATCCGCGTAGGTGTCGGACCTGAACGATGCGAGGTCAACGCAAGTGCTCATGCCTTTGGCGCGGGCAGCTGACAACAGCAATGCGGCTCTAGTTTTGCCCTCTGGCAGGACCTCATCCAGTTTGTCTAGTAACGTTAAATAGCCAAGATACAATAACTTAATCCCGGCGTCCGATAGCTCATCAATATTAACCGACGCCGCATCAAATAAACTGTTAGCACCTCGGTGGTGAAAGAAGGTGCGGCTGTCACCTTGCACGTTCATCACATGGGTCTGGGATGTTGTTGCACGCGTTGTTCGCAGTAGGCCGTCTAAAGGCAACCCCGCTTCTGCGCATAGACGCAAGACTTCGTCGCCCAAAGCGCCTGCGCCTATCAGACCAATTGGAATTACTGGGTAAGACACGCCCATGGCTTGTCCGTCATCGAATGATTTGGAACACGAGCGTTTGATTGGCTTAGGAGGATCAGGCTCGCCGTAGTTTCAATCTACGCCGCGTTCTGATGATGCAGCAAGCGGCGTTTCT
>NZ_JBQFYU010000016.1:0-89576 GCF_056541705.1 Ruegeria sp. AG1
GGCCATCCCGCGTCAGATCGACTTTGCCCGCATGCGCGAGATCGCCGACATGGTCGGGGCCTACTTGCACGTGGACATGGCGCATTTCGCCGGTCTGGTGGCCGCAGGCGAGCATCCCTCGCCTTTCCCGCACGCGCATGTGGCGACCACGACAACCCACAAGACCCTGCGTGGACCGCGTGGGGGTATGATCCTGACCAATGATGAAGATATCGCTAAGAAAGTGAATTCGGCGATCTTCCCCGGCATTCAGGGTGGCCCGCTGATGCATGTCATCGCAGGCAAGGCGGTTGCCTTCGGCGAGGCTCTGCGCCCCGAGTTCAAGACCTATATCAGCCAAGTCATCACCAACGCGCAGGCGCTGTCGGATCAGCTGATCAAGGGCGGTCTGGACACGGTGACCCACGGCACCGACACCCATGTGGTGCTGGTCGACCTGCGCCCCAAAGGCGTGAAGGGCAACGCGACCGAGAAGGCTTTGGGCCGCGCGCATATCACCTGCAACAAGAACGGCGTGCCGTTTGATCCTGAGAAGCCGACCATCACTTCGGGCATCCGTCTGGGCTCGCCCGCTGGCACCACGCGCGGCTTCGGCGAGGTCGAGTTCCGCCAGATCGCGGATTGGATCATTGAAGTGGTCGACGGTCTCGCCGCCAATGGCGAAGACGGCAATGCCGAGGTCGAGGCCAAGGTCAAAGCAGAAGTCGCCGACCTCTGCGCCCGTTTCCCTATCTATCCGAACCTGTAAAACCAAGGATTCTTAACCATGAGCTTTAACCCAATCGAACAGGCTCCGGCCCGTCTGAACCGCAGCGAACTCGCTGTTCCGGGCAGCCAGCCCGGCATGTTTGAAAAAGCGGCCAAGTCGGATGTGGATGTGATCTTCCTGGATCTGGAAGACGCCGTCGCGCCCGACGAAAAGGAACAGGCCAGAACGAACATCATCGAGGCCATGAATGACATCGACTGGGGCAACAAGACCATGTCGGTTCGGATCAACGGGCTGGATACTCATTACATGTATCGTGACGTGGTGGATGTGGTCGAACAGGCCGGTCAGCGTCTGGATCTGATCATGATCCCCAAGGTCGGCACTGCCGCCGATGTCTATGCCGTCGACATGCTGGTCACCCAGATCGAGGACGCCAAGGGCTTCAGAAAGCGGATCGGGTTCGAGCATATCATCGAAACGGCGCTCGGCATGCAGAATGTCAGCGAGATTGCTGCCGCGTCGAAACGCAACGAAAGTCTGCATTTCGGGGTTGCCGACTATGCGGCCTCGACCCGTGCGCGGACAACCATCATTGGCGGTGTGAACCCGGATTACTCGGTGCTGACCGATGCCGATCCTGAGGGCGGCCGCATGACCCATTGGGGTGATATGTGGCACTACGCGCTTGCGCGTATGGTGGTCGCGGCACGTGCAAACGGCCTGCGCCCGATCGACGGCCCGTTCGGCGACTTTCAAGATCCCGCTGGCTATCGCGCGGCAGCAAAGCGCGCGGCGGTTCTGGGTTGTGAAGGCAAGTGGGCCATTCACCCCAGCCAGATCGCGCTGGCCAACGAGGTCATGTCGCCTTCGGAGGCCGAGGTGGACAAGGCCAAGCGGATCCTTGTCGCGATGGCCGATGCCGAAGCGGCAGGCAAAGGCGCTGTCTCGCTGGACGGTCGCCTGATTGACTATGCCTCGATCCGGCAGGCGGAGGTGCTGGTTGAAAAGGCAGGTCAGATCGCTGCCGCGTGACCTGCCAAACGTTAGACTGTGCGGGCTGTCCCATCGGACGGCCCGTTTCGGTTTTGCGGGCGAAAGGCGCTGATCGGACGGCCGAATTCACGGATGAACGACCGCCCCAAGGCCGACGCACAAGAAAACCCGCATCTTAGGGCAATCTGTTCGACACTCAGGCGTGTTTCCTGCGCCAGATAGCGCGCATGTTGCAGACGATAGAGCTTGTAGTATTTGCCAGTCGTCATCCCTAGCTCATCTGCAAATGCGCGGCTGAGGCTGCGCTCGGAGAGCGAGACGCGTTCGGCAAGTTCAAAGGTTGTCAGCGGAGTCTCGACGTTTTCGGCAATGACATTCAGCGCGTCCAGCAGTTTCGGCGACCCACGGTCCTGCAATTGTTGAGAATCGCGCTTCAGCTCGGATTGGCGGGCAGGGTCGTAGATGAACATGTTCGATGCATCAAATGCGGCGGCGGGGCCGAACAGGTTCTGGATCAGGTCAAGGGTCAGTTCCAGCGCCGTACTGGCCCCTCCGCAGGTCAGAAACGGTCCGGAATGAACAAACCGGGCGCTGGACACATTCACTTTTGGAAAGCTTTCGCGAAAGGCATCAAATTCCTGCCAGTGGATCGTGGCCTGGTGCCCGTCCAGAACTCCGGCTTCGGCTAAAATCCAAGCCGCTGTATCCAACGCCAACACGCGACGGGCGGTCCGAACAGCCAGTCGGATCGCTGCAAGCAATTCCTTGGTAATCTGCTGCCGGACGCGGTATCCGGCCACGATAACCAGCGTTCCGGTCGATTTCGCCGGGCTGAAGGCGCGATTGGGAGAGACCTTTATCGCGCTCGAGCTTTCCACGGGTTCACCGTTAAGGCTGGTGATCTCCCAACCCGGACTGGCGTAGAGCGCGCGCAACTTGACGTCCCGCAACGGCTCCAGCGCGCTGGCCAGAACCATGTTGGAAAACCCGTCCAGTAGCAGGAACTCGAAATGCTCATGAGGGGATGACGACAAAAGTATTCCTCCTGACGATAAATGTATCGTTTGTTCCGGAGTTTTGAAAGTAGCGTTGCCGCATTCAGTCGCCTTCCAAGGCGCGATTCCTGCTGATCGAAGGACAAAGATATGCCCCTTGCCATGAACCGCGAAGTTTTCATCACCTGTGCCATCACTGGATCGGGTGGGACGCAGGACAAGTCTCCGCATGTGCCGCGCTCGCCCGAGCAGATTGCCAATTCGGCGATTGATGCGGCCAAGGCGGGGGCTGCCGTTGTGCATTGCCACGTACGCGACCCCGAAACCGGCGTGCCCTCGCGCGATCTGGGCCTGTACCGCGAGGTGACAGACCGCATTCGCGATGCTGAGGTCGATGTGGTGCTGAACCTGACGGCCGGTATGGGCGGTGATATTGTGTTCGGCCCGACCGAGAGCCCGTTTCCGGTCAATGAAGCGGCCACTGACATGATCGGGGCGACAGAGCGGATGGCGCATATCGCCGAATGCCTGCCCGAGATCTGCACGCTCGACTGTGGCACAATGAACTTCGCCGAGGCAGACTATGTAATGACCAACACCCCCGGCATGTTGCGGGCGATGGGTCAGATGATGACCGATCTTGGCGTGAAACCAGAGATCGAAGCCTTCGACACCGGCCACCTATGGTTCGCCAAGCAATTGGTGAAAGAGGGTATTCTGGAGCCCAACGCTCTGGTCCAACTGTGTATGGGTGTCCCGTGGGGTGCCCCCAACGACATCAACACCTTCATGGCGATGGTCAATGCGGTGCCGTCTGATTGGACATGGTCGGCCTTCTCGCTGGGTCGCGATCAGATGCCCTACGTTGCGCAATCGGTTCTGGCGGGCGGCAATGTCCGCGTCGGGCTTGAGGACAACCTGTTTCTGGAAAAAGGCGTTCTAGCCACCAATGCACAACTGGTCGAACGTGCCGTGACGGTGATCGAGAACATGGGCGCCAAGATCATCGGCCCGGACGCCGTGCGCGAGAAACTGGGCTTGACCAAGCGTGCTCCCGTCGCGAAATGAACAGGCGCGTTCTTGTAACCGCAGGCGCGGCTGGCATCGGCCGCGTCATTGCGGAGCAATTCATTCAAGACGGATCACGGGTCGCGGTCTGCGATGCAGACCCTGCCGCGGTTCAGAGCTTTGCCGAAGCGCATCCCGGCAGTATCGCCGTGGTGGCCGATGTCACCTCGGAGTCCGCCATGGACGCCTTCCTGAGTTCCGTTGAGGCGGAATGGGGCGGCATTGATGTGGTCTGCGCCAATGCCGGTACCGGCGGCCCCGCCGGGCCGATCGAAGACCTTGCCTATGACGCGTGGCAGCAATGCCTCGCCACCAACGTGCACGGCGCCTATCTGACCTGCCGCTGGGCGGCGCGGGTCATGAAGGCGCAAAAAAGTGGCCTGATCGTCATGACCTCGTCCACTGCTGGGATCATGGGCTATCCGATGCGGTCGCCCTATGCGGCGGCTAAATGGGCCCTGATCGGCTTGACCAAAACCCTCGCGATGGAGCTTGGCCCCTTTGGCATCCGCGTCAACGCGATCTGCCCCGGAGCTGTTGAAGGCGACCGGATGGAGCGCGTTTTGGCGAACGAAGCCGCCGCCCATGGTCAGAGTATTGAGACCATGCGCGCCGCTTATGTGACAGGCGTGTCCATGAAAACATGGGTCACGGCGCAGGACGTGGCGAACAGCATACATTTCCTTGCCTCGGAGGCGGGGACCAAAATCTCGGGACAGGTTCTGTCCATTGATGGCCATACGGAGACACTTGCGCCATGACACAAAAAGCAACCATTATCGGCGGCGGCGTGATCGGCGGGGGCTGGGTTGCCCGGTTCCTGCTGAACGGCTGGAACGTATCGGTCTTTGACCCGGACCCGGAAGCCGAGCGCAAAATCGGCGAGGTGCTGGCCAATGCCCGCCGTGCCTTGCCCGCCCTCTATGACAAGGCGCTGCCGGCCGAGGGCACTCTGACTATTCATGACGATATGGGCGAGGCCTTGGCTGGTGCCGCGTGGGTTCAGGAAAGCGTGCCCGAGCGTTTGGACCTCAAGCATAAGATCCACGCGCAGATCGACGAACTGTCGCCTGCCGATGCGGTGATCGGGTCTTCGACCTCGGGGTTCAAACCTTCAGAACTGAACGAACACGGCGGTCGCGTCGTCGTCGCGCACCCGTTCAACCCCGTTTACCTGCTGCCTCTGGTCGAACTGGTGGGGGTTGCCGACACATGCGCCAAGGCGTCGGATATCCTGCGGTCCATCGGGATGTATCCGCTGACCGTCCGCAAAGAGATCGATGCGCATATCGCCGACCGTTTCCTCGAGGCTGTCTGGCGTGAGGCGCTTTGGCTGGTCAAGGATGGTGTCGCCACCACCGAAGAGATCGACGAAGCGATCCGTATGGGGTTTGGTATCCGCTGGGCGCAGATGGGTCTGTTCGAAACCTACCGCGTCGCGGGTGGCGAGGCGGGGATGAAACACTTCATGGCGCAATTCGGACCGGCCCTGCAATGGCCCTGGACCAAACTCATGGATGTGCCGGAATTTACCGATGAACTGGTCGACCTGATCGCGGGTCAGTCGGACGCGCAATCCGGCCATTTGTCGATCCGCGAACTTGAGCGTCTGCGCGATGACAACCTGATCGGAATGATGCGCGCCTTAAAGAAGACCGGCAGCGGGGCGGGCGGCGTTCTGAATGCGCACGAAGCGATGTTGCCTGACCCCGAAGGTGATGATCTGCCGATCACGGTGGATCGTGTCATCCCGCAAAGCTGGACAGACTATAACGGCCACATGAATGAAGCCCACTATATCGAGGTCTCGGCCCAGGCGACGGACAATTTTATGCTGATGATCGACGCGAATGCAGACTATATCGCGGCGGGCAACAGCTATTTCACGGTTGAGAACTTCGTGCAGTACCATGCGGAATTGCATGCAGGGGATCGGCTGACCGTCACCACGCAGGTTCTGCGCGGTGAAGGCAAGAAAATGCATCTGTTCCACCGTCTGCACGGACCGGATGGAGAGGTCGCGGCCACTGTTGAAACCCTGCTGCTGCATATGGATCTGAACGCGCGCAAGACCTCTCTGCCGACCGAGGGTGTGGCCGCGAAACTGACCGCTTTTGCCGAAGATCACGCCAAGCTGCCAGCCCCTCAGGGGGCGGGCCGCCATGTGGGGCAACGGGGCTGATACCAACGCGTGCCGCCTCTGGGTTCATGAATCCAGGGGCGGCATCTACTGGCGGGTCGATCTGCAAAGATCCTGATCCGCCTTTTTTCCGCATGCGCGGCGGCGTTGTGCTATAATTTCCTCCAATTGTTGTTGTGTTTTGGAGGTAAATTATGATTTTTCGTTTAGTGGCAGCACTTTGTTTGACCTTCGCTTTGTCGACCGCGAATCCCCAGATTGCCAGGGCAGACGCGGGTGACTTTATCGGCGGCGCGGTCGTCGGAGGCGTAGTTGGCTACGCGATCGGCAAAGATCAGCAAAAGAAGAAAGCGCAGCGCTCGACCACCCGGACATATCGGTCGGGCATCCCAT
This sequence comes from Ruegeria sp. AG1, assembly GCF_056541705.1. Classification (NCBI taxonomy): domain Bacteria; kingdom Pseudomonadati; phylum Pseudomonadota; class Alphaproteobacteria; order Rhodobacterales; family Roseobacteraceae; genus Ruegeria; species Ruegeria sp. AG1. The sequence goes on from NZ_JBQFYU010000016.1 coordinate 6,302, forward strand.
CTACCTCGCAAGGGGCGCAGACGCAAACGGCGCTCAACTATTTTGGCTACAATGCAGGGCGGGTTGATGGTCAGGTGGGTGCCGGCACGCGAGCTGCAATCCAACGGTATCAGGCGTCCATGGGATACCCGGTCAACGGGTATGATTTCCAACCCTATCAGCGCGATTTCCTGATGCAGGCCTATTACTGGGGTACAAGTGGCGGGCAGGCCAGCACTCAGCTCTCCGGTCAGCCTTTGTTGATGGCCTATCGTCGGCAAGTCCAAACGGGCACGGCTGTGGCCGCTGCTCCGCAACCCGCGCCGCAACCTGTAGCGCCTGTGACTGCGACGGCGGCACCTGCTGAACCGGCGCCCGAGCCTGAAGTGACCGAAACGGCCACTGCAGCCCTGCCGAGCCTGTTTGCAGGCGGTACCGGTGGCCCGTCGCTGGCCAACCGTTGTAGCGCGGTGATGCTGCAAACCTCGACCAATGGCGGCTATACCACGCTGGCGAACATGTCGGACCCCGATTTCGCCCTCAGCGAGCAGTTCTGTCTTGCGCGGAGCTACGCCATGGCACGGGGTGAAGATTTGATGCAGGACATTCAAGGCCTGACACCGGATCAAGTAGCGGCGCAATGCGAGTCCTATGGTGAGATGCTAGCGCCACAGGTTGTATCGCTGTCGTTGACGTCGAAAGCCGATGCCGAAACGCAGATGCGCAAGCTGGCTCTGGATTCTGGCCTCAGCCCTGAAGACCTTGCCGCGACCAGCAAGGTCTGTCTGGCGATGGGCTACCGTCAGGATAATATGGACAGCGCCGTAGGCTCGGCCTTGATGCTGGTTGCCATGGGTGAACCAGCATATGGAGAGCTGATTGGCCACCACCTGCGCGAAGGTTTCGGCGTGCAAGAGCGTCGCGATCTGGCGATGCAATGGTATGATGCGAGCCTGTCCGCGCTGGATGCCGGATCTCAGGCCGTGTTCCTGCCATCACAATCGGATCGCCCGGAATTGCTACGTGCGGCGATGACAAAAACACAGTAGGTCTGGCTGACCTATTCCGCGGGCGCATGGATCGCCCGCGGTTTTTTCCAGCGCTTCGATAGCAGGAACTATGATCGGGTGCCGCGCAGACCGGTGCTCTGCGTGACCTGTTCGAAGACTTAGATATCGTAGGGGCTAGTGACAAACCCTTTGGTGCGGACAATTCCTATCGTCAAGGGGGTGTCAGCGATCCGCAATCGGCCCCTTGCCTCACTGTGCTTGTTTAAGGTTGGTCCACGTTCAAAATCCGCGGGGCGTGCACATGGGTTCGGACGAGCAAGGCCGCAGCGACGCCTGCGATTGCGCCGAACAGATGCGCCTCCCACGAGATGCCGGGCTGGCCGGGCAGAACGCCCCAAAGGATTGATCCGTAAAGCACCCCAACCACCATGGCCACGGCAAGGGTCACGGGCGACCGATCAACCAATCCGCGCGCGACCAGAAAGCCGAACCACCCGAACGCCAGACCCGATGCGCCGATATGGATGGCTGTGTTTCCGAACAGCCAGACCAGCGCTCCGCCCAAAGCGATGATCACGGCGTTCACGACCAACAGCGCCCGTGTTGCCGTTGCCGCCAGCAAAGCCCCCATCAGGATCAGCGGAGGCGTGTTTGAAATGAGATGCGGAAAGCTGGCATGCAGAAGTGGCATGCCCACGATCCCGTCCAACCCGGTGATCTGCCTTGGGATCAGCCCGAATGCGAGATTCAGGCGGTACCCAACTGCCCAGTTGAGAACCTGAATCGCCCAAAGTGCCGCAATGAACAGCGCCAGAACCTTGAACCGCGAAAAAACAACGTGTTTACCGCTTTTATCAATCATCTTAGATAGATAATCCCGGCAGGGAGAACGATCAATATGCCTTGCAGGATGGTCGGTTCAGAGTGTGGGCGTTGGCGCGCTCAGGTGGCAAAGACCTCGAAATGGATCTGGTTTTCCTCGACCCCTAGCGCTTCAAGACCGGATTTCAGGTCTGTCATGAAATCCAACGGACCACAGAGCAGATACTGAGCGTTGGGACCGGCATTCAATGCGATCAACTCCTGCGCCGTGATCCGGCCTTTGATGTCGAAATCCTGCCCCGCCACGTCCTGGGCGTCAGGCGCGCTGTAGTAGATCCGTTGCTGTGCGGACGGGCTGGTGGCGATCAGGTGGTCAGTTTCGCCACGCAGCGCGTGAAACCGTCCGTTGCGCGCGGCGTGTATGAACCAGACCGGACGGTCAGGGTGCTGTATCACAGTCTGATGCAGCATTGCGATCATCGGGGTCACGCCAACGCCGGCGCTGACAAGGATAAGGGGGGTGTCTCCTGACGGGATCACGAAATCTCCGGTCGGCGGTTTGGCCTCGATCACGTCGCCTAGTTGCACCATGTCGTGCAGAAAGCGGGACGCTTTGCCATCAGGCTCGCGTTTCACTGTTATCCTGTGGTGGTCCTCGGCCGGGTTGCCGGACAGGGTGTATGTCCTCCGCAGTTTGGTGTCATGCGTCGGAACGCTGAGCACAATCGGCAGGTGCTGCCCCGCCTCAAACGTGGCAAGTGGACCTCCATTTGCGGGTCGCAGTTGAAATGAGGTGATCCCCTCAGCCTCGGCAATCTTATCCGTAACCACCAGCTGTCTCGATGGGGTCGGCTCAGCCGACCATCGCAACGACAGCGCGTTTGGTCGGTCAATCACGGCGTCGACCTGTACGTCGATTATGCGCAGAATATTGGGGTCACGCGCCTCGGCCGGAGCCCAGTCGATCTCGGCTCGCCCGGACAGATGCAGCAGCCCACCGGTCGCGAAGTCGACGAATAGCAGCCCGATGCGGGGGTTCTCCAAGAGGTTGCCGATCGTGTTGAAGAAGTTGTTGCCGGAATAGTCAGGGATACGCAGGCGGTTTGGGCCGACCACGCGGACAAAGCCGGGTGTCCCTCCGCGATGAGAGGCATCAAACCCGTTCGACGCCGCCTGTTGCGGACCATGTCGACCGGACCCGATGAACAAGGTATCCGAGGCGCTTATACGTGCGATCTGTTCGGGGTCGAGGTGGTCAGATACCACCGCCTCTGCCGGTTTATTGCTGGCCACCCGCCGCCAGTCGCGTTCATTGATATACTGAGGGCAGTTGCCGAAGCTCTGGCGGATATCGATTGCAAAACCAGTGTCGGTTGGACGGGTCCGACCGCTGAACCGATTGCGTCGCCGCGTCGCCAGCTCGATGCCGACAACGCCGATATCAGCCCCTTTTCGCAGGCTTTCTGCCATCGGATCACGCGGGTCAATCAGGGTATCAACTATCAGCGTTTTTGGATCAGGCGAATGAACGAACCCGTCCTCGCCTTCAATGATTGTCGCCCATATGCGGCCTTCTGCATCGCTGGACGCAGCCACCAGAAACGGCTGCGCTTTATAGAAGGCACGATGCTGGTCGGGTAAGTGGTCGCGAATGTACGGAGCGGCCCTGCGGGCTATATCGCCCGCACCCGCCCGCACCTGCGCCGCCAGTTCGCCCGCGTGAAACGGAGTATCCGTGCCAGACATCGTCTTACCTCCTCGCTGTGTTTAAAGGCCCAGATCGCTCAGCCCCGGATGGTCGTCCGGACGACGGCCCAGAGGCCAGTGGAACTTGCGCTCATCCTCTGTGATCGGCAGTTCGTTGATGCTGGCAAAGCGGTTGGCCATGTAGCCATTCTCGTCGAATTCCCAGTTCTCGTTGCCGTAGGCCCGGAACCAGTGCCCGCTGTCGTCACGGTATTCATAGGCGTATCGCACCGCGATGCGGTTGCCGTCATGGGCCCAGAGTTCCTTGATCAGGCGATAGTCCAGTTCCTTGTTCCATTTGCGGGTCAGAAACGCCTCGATCTCGGCGCGGCCAACGGGGAATTCGGCCCGGTTGCGCCATTTGCTGTCTGGCGTGTAGGCCAGCGCGACCTTGGCCGGGTTGCGGCCATTCCAGCCGTCTTCGGCCAGACGGACCTTTTCAATCGCGGTTTCGCGGGTGAAGGGCGGCAGAGGGGGACGGGGGGCTTCTTGTGTCATTGCAAGTCTCCGATGCGGTGTCTGGCGCGGACGTTCAGGCGACGAGGCCCACGGTCGTGGCAGGCATCGGCTCGAACCCGTCCAGCGCCTCGAACCGGGCGATCCATGCCCGCACATTCGGATAAGGGTCGAGCGAGACATTCCCCTCAGGCGCGTGGGCGGTGTAGGAGTAGGCGGCGACATCTGCGATGGTCGGTCGGTCGCCAACCAGCCAGTCGCGGCCTTCCAAACCCTGTTCAAGCTTTTGCATTGCCTTGGCTGCGGTCGCGGCCGCGAAATCGACGTCCAGAGGTGCACCAAACACCGTGATCAACCGCGCTGCGGCGGATCCGAATGCGATCTCACCTGCGGCGAGGGTCAGCCAGCGCTGCACCGCCGCTTCGCCTACCGGGTCGGTTGGCATCCAGTCGGGGGCGTATTGGCGGGCGAGGTATACGAGGATCGCGTTGGAATCGGAAACCACAACATCGCCATCCTCAAGCACCGGGACTTGCCCGTTGGGATTCATCTCCAGAAACTCCGGCGTTTTATGCGCGCCTGCGGCCAGATCGACGAAAACGGCCTCATGGGCGATACCGGCCAGCTTGGCAAAGACCAGGGCGCGGTGCGCGTGGCCGGATTTCGGGAAGTGGTGGATACGTACTGCGTTCGACATGTGTCAGCTCCTGTCATGCGTTGAATTGCTTCTGCGGCTATAGATACAGCTTGCCATAATGGGCGATAAAGCGCAGTTTTGGGGGATCATTAAGCCCTAGGAGGGCGCAATAACATGGACAAGATCGACCGAATGCGCGCCTTTGCGCTGGTGGCGCAGAATGCCTCGTTCACTTTGGCAGCCCAGCGGCTGGGGCGGTCGTCGCGTCTGGTCAGCAAATACGTGGCCGATCTGGAGGAGGCGCTGGGCGTTCAGCTTCTGAACCGAACCACCCGCAGCGTATCCCTGACGGATGCGGGGGCGACCTACCTGGCGATGTGCGAACCGCTTCTGGACGGGTTTGACGAAATGGAGGAGGCGGTGCGCAATGCGCAGACCTCCTTGCGCGGAGTGATACGGATTTCCGCGCCGACAGGGTTCGGCTCACTCCGGCTGGCCCCGTCGCTGGCGGCTTTTGTCGAACAGCACGCTGAGGTCGAGATTGACCTCAACCTTTCAGACCGCCGGGTGTCGATCATCGAAGAAGGTCTGGATTTGGCAATCCGGATCGGGCCGACACGAGACAGTTCCCTCAAGATGCGCCGGTTGGGGCCGATGCCGCTGATTGTGTGTGCGTCTCCGGCCTATCTCGAACGTGCAGGTGTGCCCGCGCATCCAAGCGCCCTGGCCACGCATGATTGCATTCTGGACGGCAACATGAGCGACCCTGCGGTCTGGCGGTTTGATGTCGATGGCAACGAGGTGGCAGTTCACGTCAATGGTCGCCTACAGGCCAATGCGCCCGCAGCTTCTGCAAGGTTGGCTGCGGCAGGAGTGGCCGTTGCCAGATGCCCGGCCTACACGGTGGCGGATGCCCTTAGGTCCGGGGAATTGGTCGAGCTGTTCGCCGAATACCGTGTCACACCTTACGTCGTGGCGGCACTTTTCCCGCAAAACCGCAGGCTGACCACGCGGGTCCGCGCGTTGATCGACCATCTGGCAAGCGACGACCTGATCTGCAACGCCGGAGCGTAATGCCTAAAACCTATGACGCTTAGACCCTTGACCAATCCTTGGCCCCTTGTTTTCGTAGGGTTGAGCGCCGGGCGACCCTCACGGAATTCAGTTTTTGAGAGGACGCCCGCAGCCTTGGAAGGGATGGTATGGCCGAAATCGAACGTTGGCTGAGCAAGCACGGACTGGCCAAATACGCCAGCGCCTTCGCCGACAATGAGATTGAACTGGGTGACCTGACAGAGCTGACCGACGAAGACCTCGTGACCATTGGCCTGCCTCTGGGACCTCGGCGGCGGTTCATGAAGGCGGTGCGCGCAACTACTGACGGCAACGCCCGGCCGCAAAACACGGCACTGGGCGCGTCGATTGTAGCCGAACGCCGTCAGCTGACGGTTATGTTCATTGATCTGGTCGGCTCGACCGAGATTTCGCAGCGGGTCGATCCCGAGGATCTGGCCGAGGTTCTACGGCTGTTCAAAGAGACCTGCGCGGCGTCCGTCGCGGATTTCGACGGTCAGATTGCAAGCTATTACGGCGACGGGATAATGGTGTTCTTCGGGTTTCCGCTGGCCCATGAAGAAGACCCCGAGCGTGCCATCCGCGCCGGGTTGCGTATCATCCGTGAAGTGCCTGAGATCCGCACTCACGCAAAACTCCAGGTGCGGATCGGGATCGCCACCGGTCTGGTCGTGGTTGGCGATTTGCGCGGTGAGAAGATGTTCGAAGACGGCACCGCGATGGGTGAGACACCCAATCTGGCCGCCCGTCTTCAGGCGATGGCGGAACCCGGCACCATGATCGTGTCGCCTCGGACCCATCAGTTGGCCGGTGGGGCCTTCGACTATGTGCTGCAAGGGTCTTTTAAACTGAAGGGGTTCACGAAAGAAGTTGAGGCTTGGCAAGTGACCGGCGCGCGCGATACGGACAGCCGTTTCAGACGTGTTGAGGGTGCAGCACTGGGCCCTCTGATCGGTCGCGCGACAGAATATGAGACGCTCAGCGACAAGTGGAAGCTGGCCAGTGAGGGCGAAGGTCAAATCGTGCTGGTGTCCGGAGAGCCGGGGATCGGGAAATCGCGCCTGATCGAGGAGTTGCGGCAGAAAGCCCCCCAAGGCGCGCATGAGCAAGTTCGGCTGCAGTGTTCGCCGTACCATTTTGCCAGCTCGTTTTATCCGATCATCCGGCGGCTTCACCATGTTGCCGATCTGAGGTCTGAAGACTCGGATGAGGCAAAGCTGGAGAAGATTTCGTCGGTTTTAAAAGATCCCTCAGATCAGGTTTTGCGATTGGCTGCGTCCCTATTGTCGATCCCGTTTGAGGATCGTCTGGGGCCGCTGACCCTGACGCCGCAGCAGATCATGGATCAGACACATGAGATGTTGTTGGACCATTTGCTGGCCGATGCATCCGATAAGCCGGTTTTGCTGTTGTTTGAGGACGCGCACTGGCTCGATCCGACGACAAAGGCGCTGATGGATCGGCTGGTTGACCGTCTTAGGGATCTTCCGGTGATGGTCGTGATGACCTTCCGGCCGGAATTTGACCCGGGTTGGGCGTTGCAATCAAATCTGACCAAAGTGGTTCTCAGGCAGCTTGATTTTCAGGACGTTAAACGCATCGCAAATGAGGTCGCGCAAGGGCAGGACATCCCCGACGCCATGTACGAACTGGTGGCGGCCCGGTCCGATGGCGTACCGCTTTACGTAGAAGAGGTGACGAAGGACCTGCTGGAATCCGGCGATATGCCCAATGCTCCAATCGCCCGAGCCAGCGGAGGGGCCTCTGCTGCAAGCTCAGTTCCCAGTGCCTTGCAGGATGCGTTGATGGCACGTTTGGATCGCTTGAGCTCGGCCAAGGAAGTGGCGCAGATCGGGGCTGTGATCGGGCCGCAATTCTCGTATCCGCTGATCTCGAAAGTGTCGCGTTTCAGCGATACCGTGCTGCGGTCCGGCCTGGACCTGTTGGTTGAGGCTGGCATCGTCACGACCTCAGGAGATGACGAGTTGCAGATCTTCAGCTATCGCCACGCCCTGATCCGCGACACCGCCTATAACAGTCTTCTGAAAACCGAACGCCGGGTTCTGCACGAACGGGTTGCCAAGACTTTGGACCAGAAAACTTCGGCAGTCGAGGATGCAGGCCCCGAAGTTCTGGCCCATCACTACACCCTTGCAGGTATGGTGGATGAGGCGATCGACTGTCGCTACCTGGCCGGTCAGCGCGCTGTCAAACGCTCGGCCAATACCGAGGCGAACACGCAACTGTCCCTGGCGCTTGATCTGCTGGGCGATCAGACGACCAGTCCTGAGCGTGACAAGAGAGAGATCGAGATACAGACCCTGCGCGCAGGAGTTCTGCGCTCGACGGCAGGTATCGCCGCGGATGAGACGGGTTCGACCTATGCCCGGATACGGGACTTGTGCGAACGCAGGGATGAGACAGAGAACCTGTTCCCGGTCCTCAACGGCCTCTATTCCTTTCACTTGGTTCGGGGTGAGTATGATTTGGCGCGGGTCGTGGCGCGGCAACTTCTGGACTTGGCGGAAACATCAGGCGAAACGCAACATCAAATGGTCGCTCATCGGGCGATGGGCGCGGTGCTGTTTCATATCGGAGAGCTGGACCCGGCCCACGCGCATCTCGAACAGGCGCTGGCCCTTTACCGCCCCGACCGCGATGCGCATCTGGCCTATGTTTATGGATCCGACCACGCGGCCATAACCTCTTGCTTCCTGAGCCTCGCCACCTGGATGCGTGGTGAGCCGGACAAGGCGCTGGAAATACAGACTCAGGCGGTTGAGGCTGCGCGCGAGCTTGAACATGCCCATAGCGTGGCGCAGGCTCTGACTTACCTGTGCATGCTGCATCTTCTGCGCCGCGACCCGGTCGCTGTGACCCGGGAGATGGAGCAACTGGAAGAGCTGTCAAACAAGCACGCGTTCACCTTCATGACCCTGACAGCTAATGTCTGGAGAAGCTGGGTCAAGGCCTACGCATCCCCTGGTCCGGACACCATCAAAGACCTCAATAGGGCGACGAATGCATGGTGGGCCAGCGGAGCGGGAAATCACAAACCGTTCTTCATGACATTGATTGCCGAAGTCACGCTTGCCATGGGCGACCATGAAGGCGCTCTGACCGCGTTGGCGGAAGCGCGTGAATATCAGCGATTGACCAATGAGGGGTGGGCACAGGCAGAAACCGACCGGGTTTATGCGCTGGCGAAATCCTCGACCCACCCAGCCGAGGCGGAATTCCGGCAGGCTTTGTCCCGCGCACAGGACCAGAAGGCGCGGATGTTTGCTCTGCATACTGCCATAGATTTCGCCCGAACCTGCGAGGGGTTTCACTGCGCGGAGATTGCAAAAACAGAGCTTCAAGCGGCGGCCGAGGCGATTTCGGGCGGGGACCAAGCGGTTGAGATGCGCCTTGCGCGCGAACTGTTGGCCGGGGTTGAAACGGCCTAGGCGCGCATCCGTAAGTGTTCAGGATCATAGGGTGAGGCGGGCACGACCTGTGCGTCGACCAAATCGCCGTACATGTCGATCTGCACACTGGTTCCTTCGCCCGCCAGCGCGGGATCAATGAACGCGTAGGCGAGGTTCTGCCCGACCCGATGACCCCAATCGCCCGAGGTGACAGTACCCACCACAGTGTCGTCCCGCATCAACGAAGCCCCGCCATGAGCGGGTGCATGGGTGGCGTCGATCTGCAGCGTCACGAGTTGCTTGCGCTTGCCGCTGTCATGGCGTTCCAACAGGGCCTCCTTGCCGATGAAATCACCTTTGTTCAGGTTTACGAACCGATCCAAGCCGGTCTCATAGGGGTCGAATTCCGTGAGAATGTCGGATTTCCAATGCAGAAAGCCCTTTTCCATCCGCATGGATTCCACCGCGCGCGCGCCGAACAGCTTCATACCATTGGCCTCACCCGCGGCGCGCAAGGCCAGATAAGCTGCGTAGAGTGAGGCGTTGGGTATGTGGATTTCATAGGCCAACTCGCCCGAGAAGCTGATACCCATGACCGTGGCCGGGGTGAACCCGACAAAACATTCGCGCACGGACAGCCAGGGAAAGGCCTCTTTCGACCAGTCGCCCCGGGCGCAGGCCGACAGAACATCGCGGGCCTTGGGACCAGCCAGAACCAGAATGGTCTGGTCATTGGTCAGGGATCGGATCTGCACATCCTCATCCTCACGGATGTGCTGGGTCAGCCAGTCCATGTCGTGATATTCGCTGGCTGCAGCCGAGCCGTACCACACACGCTCTGGCCCTCGATCCGAGGCCGGTAGGTTTGCCACGGTCGCTTCGGCTTTGACCATGCCATGGTGGTTCAGCAGATAACCCAGACCCACGCGGCCGTCGCGCTTGGTGACCGTGCCGCAGAACATCCGATCGAGGAAACTGTGGCGATCGGTGCCGGTGATCTCGAACCGGTTGAAGCCGTTGACTTCGCACAGGCCAACATTCTTCTGCACGTTCTTTACGTCTTCGGCGACGATGTCGAAAGCCTCATCGAAGTTGAAGGTGAGCGTCGGGTGAAAATCAGGCGATGGCTTTATGTAGTCCATCCGTTCCCACCCGTTTACGACGGTAAACTCGGCCCCTTCTGCCGCCAGTACGGGCGTCAGCGGGGTTGTCTTGGCCGGTCGTCCGGCGGGCCGATGTTCATGTGGGAAGTGGAACCTGAACTCGTTCTGGTAGTCCTCGATAGCCTTCAGGGAGGTCAGTTCCACATTTGTATGGCCGGTGAACCGGCGCGGATCGAGGCACCATGTGTCATAGCAAGCCTCACCATGCACGATCTGCTGCGCCAGCAGCCAGCCATGGCCGCCGCCTTCGCCCAACCCCGCGCGCAGGCCGATGATGCAGAAGGCGTTGCGCTTGCCGGGGATCGGCCCGACCAGCGGGGCCCCGTCGATTGTATAGGTGATCGGACCGTTCACGATGGACCGAATGCCGGTTTTTTCCAGCGCGGGCATACGCTCAAAGGCACCGGCCAACACGTCCATAACGCGATCCAGATCATCGGGGCATAGGGCATTCACAAAGTTCGGATCTATCCCGTCCATGCCCCAGGTTTTGCAGTCCTGCTCATAGAACCCGACCAGCAGCCCGCCCTTTTCCTGACGGCTATAATAGTCGCTGATCGGGCAGCGCAGCAAAGGCATCCGGTGACCGGCTTCGGCAATGCCGGGGATATCTTCGGTCAGGAAATACTGATGCTCCATCGAGGCGACGGGGTGGTGAACCCCCATCATCGCGCCCACTTCGTTCACGCGGTAGCCACAAGCATTGACGACGATGTCACAATCAATGTCGCCATGTTCCGTATGCACAGTCCAAGTGTCATCCTTGTGTTGGGTCAGCGCGGTGACCGGCGTATTACGATAGACCTCGGCGCCAGCCTTGCGAGCGTGATAGGCCAACGCCTGACACAGCTGGGCCGGGTCGATGTCTCCGTCCAGAGGGTCCCACAATCCACCCAACAAGTTGGTGGTTGAGATCAAGGGGTGCCGGCGGGCGCATTCCTCGGCATCGATCACCTCAAAATGCACCCCCATCCCGCGCGCCATCGAGGCGAAGTGGCGATAGCCCTGCATCTGCGCCTCGGTATTGGCCAGGCGGATGCCGCCATCGGCGTGGTGGTAGTTGATCGGATATTCGGGGTTTTCGGAGAGTTCTTTGTACAGGTTGATCGAATGCGTCTTCAGCCCGACCATAGTCTGGTTCATGCCGAAATTTGTCACCTGCGCTGCCGAATGCCATGTGGTACCACTTGTCAGCTCGTTCCGCTCGACCAGAACCACGTCGCTCCAGCCTTCCTGCGTCAAGTGGTAGAGCGCCGAACAACCAGCAATGCCGCCGCCGATGACAACAACTTTGGTACGGGATTTCATGACGGTTGAGCCTCCGGAGTTCGCTTGCCCTGCATACGAAGACCGTTTGTCACCATGTGCAATTATAGAGTGATATAATGAGACGTTATCAAAATTAGAAATCTAATTTTTCGAAATAAAAGAGATGATCTTGCGCCACGGGCAACAATTCCTCTTGCTTGATGTCACAAACCCCCTGTTTCAAAGGACTGGGAATGGCTGGACAGCGTAGCAAGCGAGGTGGGCGCGAAGGGCGTCTGGCACAACGAGCAGCCAAGCCCATGTTTGATCCATGCCCGCCCGGTCAGATCGGCGGGATGTACAAGCCGCTCAGCGAAGCCGACCTGCGCCGCATCTATGACACTGCCCTCGATTTGCTTGAGAAACTGGGTATCGGAGAGGCGCCGGACAGATTGCGTAACGATCTGTTGGCCGTGGGTGCCGTGGACAACGGCATGGGGCGCGTTCTGTTCCCGCCCGAGCTTGTCGAAGAGGCGATTGATCAAGCCGCAAAGACCTTCACCTTACATGGCCGTGATCCCAAGAGGTCGATCGAAGTTGGTGGCAACAAAGTGTATTTCGGGACCGGCGGCGCCGCTGTGCAGACGCTTGATATGGAAAGCGCGATCTATCGTCCTTCGACTCTGAAGGACCTGCATGACTTTACGCGGCTACAGGACACGTTGGCCAATATCAGTTGGTTCACACGTTGCTGCGTGGCGACCGATGTGCCGGACAATTTCGATCTGGATGTGAACACCGTTTTCGCGCTGCTAAAGAACACCACCAAACCGACGGCGACGTCGTTCACGCTGGCCAAATACGTCGCTCCGATAGTCGAGATGCTGGACATCGCCGCAGGAGGACCCGGAGAATTTGCCAAACGCCCGTTCATGAAGGCGCATATCAGCCCGATGATATCGCCCATGCGTTATGGCGAAGATGCGGTGGATGTCACCTACGCATGCATCAAACACAACATTCCGATCTCATGCATCACAGCGGCGCAGGCCGGAGCGACGGCGCCTGCGACCTTGGCGGGGTTTCTGGCGCAATCATTGGCGGAAACATTGGCGGCCCTATTGATGGTCCACGCAATCCAGCCTGGTTTTCCGATGGTGTTCTCGAACTGGCCTCTGGTCATCGACCTGCGCACCGGGGCATTTTCCGGTGGCAGCGGAGAGACAGCGGTTTTGAATGCCGCGTCGGCGCAGCTGTCCAATTGGCTTGGTTTGCCGTCTGGCGTGGCCTGTTCGATGACCGACGCCAAGGCAATAGATGCGCAATATGGGATGGAGAAAGGCATAACCTCCATGGCAGCGGCCTTGGCGGGTGGGAACTTGATCTACGAAAGCTCGGGCATGACTGCATCGTTGTTGGGGGCCAGTTTCGAGGCTTTCGTGCTGGATGATGAGATGCACTCCAACACCTATCGCGCCTTGCGCGGGGTCGAGGTGACGGATGAGAACCTCGGGTTCGATGCAATTTGTGATGCCGTTCTGGGGGATGGTCACTTCTTGGGGGGGCAGCACACTCATGCGGCGATGGAGCGGGACTACTTCTACCCCACACTTGCTGATCGAGCTGAGCCGCGCACATGGGCCGAAAATGGCGCGCAAGATGCATGGGGTAGGGCAAGGGCCCGCGCGGGCGAGATTCTTCGCGACCACAAGCCTTCTTACCTGACGCCCGAACAGGAGGAGGCTATCCGGTCTCGGTTCAATATTCTGATCTGATCATTCCACCAGTTTGAAGCTATCCGCCAGCCACGGAGTTTTCTCATATTGCGCAGTCAAAGCGTGATCTCGGATCAGCGCGCGCAGCTTGCCATCTATCAGGTCCAACACGGACCGCGAACAATCGGGTGTAGAGACAATCGCAAGCGTGCGGCCAAAGCTTTTGCCTGGAAACTTGTGCATGCTGAGATTTGGGTGAAATCTTTTGGCACGCGAGAACAGCAAAGGGGTTGTAATCGTCCAGCCCGCACCTGCGGCGACCATAGCCATCAAAGTCTGGTTGTTGCTGCATTCGAAATTTGACTGCGGTGAAAGGCCCAGCCGCCGCATTTGGGACTCGATCTGACGGGCGATGATCAAGTTGCTGGAAAACCGCAAGAACGGCAGTTTGGTGCGCCCTTCGACAATGTCGGAAAGGGATTTCTCGCTAAATCGAGGGAGGACCACCACAAACGGGTCTCGTAACAACGGGCGATCCTGTAGGTCCCGTAGCCGTTCCTCTGGGGTGGTTGTGATCCCAAGATCAAGATGCCGGTTGCGCAGCATCTCGACGATCGCGTGGCTGGAATCGGTGTGGTACATGAAATCGCAGGTCGGCATGTGGCCCGAAAGAAAGACGGCGAGCTCTGGGACAATATCGCTGTCGAAATCTTCGATCGTGCCAATCCTAAGGTAGCTCGCCTCGGCAATATTCCCAGCGGATGCTTCGGCCTTGGCCTTGCGGATGGCATAGAGCGCGTCACTGATATTGCGCAGAAAGACCTGCCCTTTGGGCGTCAGAACCATCGGCCTGCGCGCGTGGTTGAACAGCTCGACCCCAAGGTGGTCTTCGAGATTGCGCAAGTGATGCGAGACGGTGCTGATGGTCAGGCCGGTTTCCTCGGCTGCGGCCTGAAGCGATCCTTTCTGGGCGCAGATCTGAAACAACTCCAAGCCTTTAAGGTTCAGGTCCTTGTTGGCGTTAGGGCGGGGCATGTTTCCTCGGCACGAACTAGGCGTGAAATAGGTTTTATGAGTTGAAACTATTGTTGGTAAATTATCAAATCAACGAAAAGCCGCACCTGCCGACCGGCACGCCACTATCTTCTCGTGTTGCAGATGACACAACAGCGTGAAGATGCGGTATTCCTTTTTTCTTTCACCGCTTCGTTCTTTAAGCGTACCCAAGTAAAACGGCACGATCCTGTGGATGTCGTGCAAACAGGTAGTGAGGCAACTCAGGTTGGAAAACGGCCTTCTCTTTTTATTTCTACCCAATGCCACGGCATGTGAAAGCTGCGTCTCCGCGCCAACTGTCTGCAGCCCCGAGGCCAACCATGCTTGATGCCCGTATCCGCCCTCTGATCGACCCGCCGCTGAACGCGATTGGGCGGGGTTTGGCGGCGCGCGGTGTCTCGGCTGATCTTGTGACTCTGATGGGTCTGGGGTTCGGCCTGTTTGCAGCTGGGGCGATTGTTCTGGGTTTGCAGGTTCTGGCCGTCCTGTTCATCCTGTTGTCGCGTCTGGCGGATGGTCTGGATGGGGCAATCGCGCGCGCTGGGCGAAAGACCGACTTTGGCGGCTACCTCGATATCACCTGTGACTTTCTGTTCTACGGCGCGATTCCAATGGCGTTTGTCTGGGCGGACCCGTCGGCAAATGCTCTGGCCGGGGCATGGTTGCTGGTCAGCTTCTACTTTAACGGCGCGACCTTCCTGGGCTATGCGATCCTCGCCGAAAAACGCGGGTTGGAGTCGCAGAAACATGGGGCCAAGTCGCTCTACTTTACCGGCGGCCTTCTGGAAGGCACTGAAACCATTGCCTTCTTCACCGCAATTTGCCTGCTGCCCAACTGGTTCGGCCCGATGGCATGGGCGTTTGGTGCGGTTTGCTTTGTCACCGCCATTTCGCGCATCCTGTTGGCGCGGCAGGTCTTCACTCACTCGGAATAAACGCAAGGAAAACCCATGAAACATCTATTTGCTGCCCTCTGCGCGGCGCTGGCCGGAACTGCATGGGCAGAACCTGATCCCGCAAACTGGCAGGACGTTCTGGATGAGGCCAATGGCCAGACCGTCTATTGGAACGCATGGGGTGGATCGACCACGATCAACGATTTCATCGAATGGGTCGGAACCCGCGTCGAAGAGGAACATGGCGTCACGCTCGAGCATGTGAAACTCACCGATACGGCCGATGCGGTCAGCCGGGTGATTGCCGAGAAATCCGCTGGTCAGGACACGGACGGAGCGATTGATCTGATCTGGATCAACGGCGCCAATTTCAGCGCCATGAAAGAGGCCGATCTTCTGTTCGGCCCGTTTGCCGAGGCTCTGCCCAACTGGCGGTTCGTAGATGTGGACGGCAAGACCGTCACCACCGATTTCACCGTCCCGACCGAAGGGTATGAAAGCCCTTGGGCCATGGCGCAGGTTGTGTTCATCTATGACAGCGAGGTTCTGCCCGAACCCCCAAAATCCGCCGAGGCAATACGCGAATGGGCGGTGGCGAACCCGGGTCGGTTCACGTTCCCTCAGCCCCCGGACTTTCTGGGAACGACGTTCCTGAAACAGATGCTGATTGAACTGGTTGAGGACCCGGCCATTCTGCAGCAACCCGCCGGAGACGACTATACGCAGGTGACGGCGCCGCTGTGGGACTGGCTGCAAGATGTTACGCCCGACCTCTGGCGCGCAGGTCGCGCCTATCCGCAAACCGGGCCAAGCCAACTGCAGCTGATCAACGATGGCGAGGTTGACATGGCGATCAGCTTCTCTCCGGGTGAGGCGACAACGGCCATCGCCAACCAGCAGCTGCCTGAAAGCGCGCGGACTTTCGTTCTGGAGGATGGAACGCTGGGCAATGCCAGCTTTGTGGCGATCCCCTACAATGCCTCGGCCAAGGCGGGTGCTATGGTCGTTGCTGACTTCCTGATGAGCCCTGAGGCGCAGTTGCGCGCGCAGGACCCGGACGTGTTGGGATTTAGCACTGTGCTGAACATGGCCGCCCTCCCGGCTGAGGACCGCGCCGGGTTCGACGCGTTGGAGCTGGGCGTGGCAACCCTTTCGCCCGCCGAACTTGGCCAAGCCTTACCCGAGCCGCATCCAAGTTGGATGACCCGGATCGAAGCGGATTGGGCCGAGCGTTACGGCGTTGGCAACTGATCTCAGCCCCGGCAAACGATGGGGGCTGGCTCCGACGCTGACGATAGCGTTGTTGCTTGGTCCCATCGCAGCCGGGCTTTTGGGAACGATCCTCCCGGCCTTCGGAGGCATGCGCCCAGACGGGCAAAACGGGTTTTCATTTGATCCATGGACGCGCCTCTGGGCGGAGCCCGGTGTGGGCCAAGCCCTCTGGCTGTCGTTCAAAACCGGTTTCCTTTCGACGCTTGGGGCGCTGATTGGGTGTTTTCTGCTGATCGCAGGTTGGCAGGGCACACGCGCGTTTTCACGGCTCGAGGCACTGCTGTCGCCCCTTTTGTCTGTCCCCCATGCGGCAGCCGCGCTGGGGCTGGCGTTCCTGATTGCGCCATCGGGGTGGATTGCGCGGTTTTTCTCGCCCGGTTTGACGGGGTGGGATCGCCCCCCTGACGTGCTAATCCTGCAAGACCCCGGCGGGTGGTCTTTGATTGCGGGGCTGATGATTAAAGAGCTGCCATTTCTGCTGCTGATGTCGCTGGCCGCGCTGCCTCAGATCAAATCGGCCGAACGGATGCGCGTGACGCAAGTGCTGGGTTACGGCAGGGTCCGAGGGTGGTTTCTGGCCGTGATGCCCGCGCTTTATACGCAGATCCGGCTGCCGATCTATGCGGTCTTGGCTTATGCGATGTCGAATGTGGATGTCGCGATGGTACTGGGACCGTCGCGCCCGCCGACTCTGTCCATGTTCATCCTGCGCTGGATGACGGATCCTGATCTTGCTTTGCGCGCGCCCGCTGCTGCGGCTGCCTTGGTTCAGTTGGGGCTGGTGGCGGCGGCCATCATGGTCTGGCGAGGTGGTGAAAGGGCCGTTGCCGCGCTGATCAACCGTGGTGTGGAAAGCGGAACGCGCGGCATGGGCTTGCGCGACACCGCCCTTAGAACCCTTGGCCTCGTGGTGTCACTCACGGCGGGGATCGCGGTGTTCGGCGGGCTGATCGGCCAGTTCATCTGGTCCTTCGCCGGACGTTGGAGGTTTCCCGACGCGCTACCGAGCAGCTTCAGTATGATGTCCTGGGAGCGCCACGGCCCGGACGCGGTAGAGGTCACCCTGGTCACCTTGGCACTGGCGTTTGCCACCGCACTGATCGCTTTGGTTCTGGTGATCGGCTGCCTGAACGCAGAACTCCGCACCCGGCGCAAGATGAACAAGACAGGTATGGTGATCCTGTACCTACCGCTCATCCTGCCTCAGATCGCTTTCCTGCCGGGCCTGCAGATCCTGATGATCCAGATCGGAGCGGCGCAGGGCACCCTCCCTGTGGTCCTGACCCATTTGGTCTTCGTTTTGCCCTACGTGTTTCTGGCCTTGGCCGGCCCTTACCGCGCGCTCGACCGTCGCTATGCCACGATTGGCGCCGCCATGGGGCTGGGACCGGTCGGAGTGCTTTGGCGTATCCGGCTGCCAATGTTGCTGGCTCCGATCTTGACGGCGCTTGCGGTGGGGATGGCGGTGTCAGTCGGCCAATATCTGGCCACTCTTCTGGCCTCGGGCGGGCGGCTGAACACGTTGACGACTGAAGCGTTGGCCCTGTTTTCAGGCGGTGATCGCCGGGCGATAGGGGTCTGGACCATCGCGCTGGCGTTCACGGCATGGCTGCCGTTTCTGCTGGCCTTGATGATCCCCAAAATTGTCTATCGCAACAAAAGCGGACTGCGCCATGATTGAAAACGGCCTCTCTTTGGATCAGCTTTCGATCTCTCACGCCGATGGCAGAGGGCTGGTGCAGCTATCAGCTGACATCGCACCCGGAAAGGTTCTAAGCCTGATGGGGCCGTCCGGGGTTGGAAAATCTACAATACTTGCAGCAATCACCGGAACTTTGTCGCCCGCCTTTCGTCTTGACGGGCGCATTACTTTGAACGGGCGGGTTCTGAATGCCCTGCCGCCTCAGAAACGGCGCGTTGGGATCCTGTTTCAGGACCATCTGTTGTTCCCACACCTGTCTGTTGGTCAGAATGTCGGCTTTGGCCTGCCGCCCCGTACCCCGGACCGGGCCGCGCGCATTCAGGCCGCCCTGTCCGAGATCGGGTTGGACGGGTTTGAAGCTCGTGATCCCGAGACCCTGTCCGGAGGTCAGCGCGCCCGAGTGGCCCTGATGCGGATGCTTCTGGCGGAGCCCGATGCGTTGCTTTTGGATGAGCCTTTCTCGCGCCTCGATGTCGGCCTCAGGGACAGAATGCGGGACCTCGTCTTTACCCGAGCCCGCGCGGCGCGGCTGCCGGTTTTGTTGGTGACGCATGACATCGCCGATGCCGATGCCGCAGGAGGCAGTGTTGTGACTCTGCTTGAAAAGCGGTGTTCGTCGAGATGATCAGCTTTGCCTAGTTCGTCAACCCGGACAGGTACTTGATCGCCGTCAAGCTAGGCAGGAACGTGTACGCGCCACCACGTGTATGGATCAGGCGGGGAAAGCCGTGCAGTCGGATCGTGCCGCCATCGGGCAGGCTAAGGTCGAACCAGCTTGTCTCCGGCGTGTTCGCCCCCAGCAGAGGGTCATTGGCCCCTGTGATTGTCGGGTCGTGCAGCCCGAGGTTGATCCAGTCGCACATCACCGCTTCGAACTGCGCGCCGATATTGGCGCCGATAAAGCTGCCTAGCAGGCCACGTTCGGCGGTGTCCGGGTTTTGGGGGTCGAAATCCGGGCCATAGGACATGCCGCGCCGTACCAAACGTCGCGTGTAGTTGGCGATGCGTTGCACGATCCGACCGCCACGCGGGTTGCCCCGTCGCAAATGTGACCCGGCAGGACAGCGGGAGTGGGCGTTGTAGTTGAAATTGGTCAGTGAGACCTCATGCTCGGGCCATTGCGCGTCTGGTGACAGCTCGTATGGAACGCCGTTGCGCCAGCGCCCGCACATCTGGGCCGCAACGACCTCGCGAAGGGCACCGTGGATGTCCAAGCCTTTGCCGATGCGATCCAGATTATTCGGATCGACCAGTTTGTCGCGATCAGGGTGATCCATTAAGTCAGCGGCGGCTTTGTCCAGATAGGCCTCGAAACCGGCCGCATCCTGTGCCAGAACTCGGAACGCATTGAACGACCCGTTGAAACCAAGCGCATTGGGCGAGGGGACGCGGAACACCACGCCCTCCTGCCGTGTGGGATAGCCCAGAAGGGCGGTACCCAGCGGGTCAATCGGTTCGTCGACACCGGCTTGCTCGGGGTCATAGACCTGCTCGAACCGGGGCTGGGAAATACCGTCAACATAGCCGAAGAACACTTTACTATCGGCCAGATTGCGGCCGTCGCGTTTGCCCAGAATGGTGAAGGCCGCGCCAACCTGTTTCTCGACCGAATCGAGGTGATCCCGAACGTCGGAATAGACCGACGCCATGATGTGAACCCGGTCGGGCTGATCAAACGGAGCAGGCCAGTGATCTGGCGCGCTGGTGCCGAAATCGCCCAGTTTCATCCCGCGTTTCGTCATCCCTTGCACGAATTCGCTGGGGAAGGTCTTCAGATCCTCGGGCGCAGTGCCAAGGGCGCGCAGACCGGCATAGGTGAGGCCGATGTTGAAACAGAAGGGCGGTTTGACCTCCCACAACACCCCTCGGGTGATTTCGGGGACGGTGTCACTGCCGCCATCGACAGCGGTCGCCAGAAACTGGCGGGCCGCGGCGCGGTCGGTGACTTCAAGAAACAGATGGCGCACCAGATCGCGGCGATAACCGCGCAGGATGTTGCCCTGAATGTCGGCGAGATCGAGTTTTGCAGTCACCAGCCTTGTCCAAATTTTTGGCGCACTTGCGCGGCGGAAACGCCCGGATAGGCGCGATAACCGCCCCCCAGCGACAGGTTAGGGTTCGCGTAGAGTTGCAGAACAAACGCCCGCGGAAGGGTTTCCAGCCGATGCGGCGGCTGGTTCGGAGGCAGCCCTTTGGCCTCATCCTGCAGGCCGAACAGGTCGGTCGGGAAATCGGGGGCCTGAAACAGGTCGTGCTCATGGACCCAGTCGATGAATTCTTCGACATTGTGCTCGGTCGGGATCAGGTGCTCCGCCCCGTCCACAAGCGAGATGACATCGTTGAACACACTGCCGATGGTGGTGATGAAATCCCGAATGTAGTTGCTGAAATCGCCGTCATAGACCGAGATCATGCAGATCTTGTCGTCGATCAGCAGAAACCGGGCGAAGTGCACCGTTCCGACATTGTCGAGCCCTGCAAATATCTCTTCGACATTTTGCGCGATAGCCAGCGCGGCATGGGCACGTCCGGCGGGCGAGGGGTCTTTTAGCGGCATGATCAGGTTCATCATACGCTGCACGTTCTCGCTGGGTTGCGGCGAAGGGCGCGGTCCGCCGGGCAGTTTCGGCTTGGGGTCGCGCCAATGCCAATAGGGCACCACGATATAGCGCGACAGGAACTTGAACCATCCCCGGTCCGGCAGGGTGTTGACGTAGCGGTTGAACCAGCTGTTCTGACGAGTCATGACCTTACCCCTTCGAGAACGGGCAAGGGGACCCGCCGCGCCAAGCGCTTGAGATTTTGTACGAGTCGATGCGCATTTTCAGCACCGGATCATCCGAGGCCTCGATCCCGGGGGTCAGCAAACCAGGATTGAAGCTGAGCTTTTCAGCTTTTTCTATCTGGTCCTCAGGCACAGCGTTTAGTGTCAGAACGCCCATCATGATCCGTTTGCGATGAGGTGGCCAGGGGCGCGAGGAGTTGTTGAAATCATCGCCGACCTCACCGATTGTCATCATCAGCGAAAACCGCGCAGGTTCCATGGCGAGACGTTCCCTGAGTTCGGCCTGAAGATATTCATCTACCGGTGTCTCATCTGGGTCGGTGTTCAGCACACCTGCGATGGGTTGCCACGAAAACCGCACCCAGCGGCGCACGCCCTCCGCTCCAGTCACGATGAATGTATGGCAGGCGTGATAAGCGGCCCGCGCATAGCTGGTCGGCGCTCCGATCTGGGCGGCTTGTAACACACCAAGCTGAGAATAGGCGTTTCGGTCGGCGAACCCGATGGCACCTTCGTCCGGGCTGATCGTCTCGCCCGGATAGGGGTCGCGTTCAGGCAGCATCAGTTGAAGGTAGCTCCAGATTTTCTGCCAGGGGGTCTGACCGTTGTAGAGCTTGGGCTTGGCGGCCTCGGCGAAATCCAGAAACGTCTCGGGCGTCGGGGTGAAGAACTCGGGCAGGTTCATCGCGATCAGGTCGGTATCAGAACCATCAGACAAGTGAAACCGAACCGCTAGCCCCCGGACATCGGACCAGCCGTCATGCACCACGGCGCAGCCCGATCCGTTCGAAAACCGAACAATCACATCCGTCTTTTCATTGGTGAAGTGATCCGCGGCGCAGAAATTCCGGGCGATGGGTGTGGGCTTGAAATAGCCGGTCGCACTGATCCCGATTGTGTGAACGGGGCGCAGGGCCAGATCACCATCAGGACGATGCAGAACTTCTACCAGCTTCTCGGCAAGGCCGGGATCGCTCATGACTTGACCACCTGTTAACTGAAGTTACCCCAAAAATGTGGCGTTAACCATAGTCACTGGTCGGGCAAAGGCAACAGGAAGAATACATAAAACCCGGCGAAGCCACTGTTTGATCAAGCAAAACTGAGGTCGGCTACCATTTTTTCAGCATGTCTTTGGCATGGGTCCAGTATTCACTTTGCCGGCAGGTGTAGAATGCCTTCTCCATCAGATCGTAGGATTCAGGTCGGTGTGTCGCCAACCCCACCACCTTGGGGAGCGAAGGGTTCAGACGCACCATCCGCTCTTTTAACACAAGATGGGCCATCCAATGCTGGTTCTCAGCCGATGTGGTCAGCAGCAGTTCGATCAAAGCCCCCCGAGGCGCGCCCGAGGTGATCCCGAACCATTTCAACAGGCCCCAATCGTCGGGGTTCTTTATCATCTCTTCCGAGATATCAGTGGGCTGTTGACCGGTGCCGATCGACAGAGCCTCGATATGCGCCAACCCTTCGGCGCGACCAGCCGCGATGGCCACGTTGATGCCGTTCATCACCGGGTTGTTGGCAAAGGCCCCGCCATCGGCGAAATAACCATAGTCCACCCCGTCCGAGATGATCTGATGCGGTGGGAAATAGGATGGCGCGGCTGAGCTTGCCATGGCGACGTCCAGCAGGCCGACATCGCTCATATCCAACCATTTTTCGTAGCCCAGCGTCTGGTTGGTGATAGTGAACGGAGACCATCCCACCTTGTCGCTGCGATGCAAGCACACGGTGTTGACCGCCAGAACCAGATCCGACGACAGAGAATTGACTTTGCGGTCTCCAACTAGACTGCGCCCGATCTCCTCGAGCCCGGTCGCATTGTATTGCGAGGCGGTGATGCCCGGGCCGCCGCCTAGTTTGAACCGCCGCAGCACCTCATCCAGCGCCTTGTCCAGAAAGCTGTGTTCGTTTTCGCGGAAGATCTTGTCGGCATCTTCACGGTAATGCGCGGCAAGGTCGCCGATCAGCCGGCCCATATCCTTGCCCTGCGTCCGGCCATCCGCCAGCGCCACGGCGATCAGCCCACCGGTCGAGGTCCCCGCAAACCCGTCCGCCTTGTCCAGAACGCCGGTCTCCTCCTGCAGGCTTTGCAGGATCAGGCAGGTCAGGTAGCCCCTGATCCCCCCGCCATCGCAGGACACAAGTTTGAATACCATTCGATGCGCCTCATCGCTTTTTAGTTGTAGGAGGTTTTAGGATAACTGGGCTGGAAAAAGCTAGCCGTTTTGCGACCCATTGAGGCTTATCCCGCATAGCAAATTGGAAAAAGCCTTGCGAAAACCTGTATTTGTCAGCACAGTTCGCCGCGAAAAGGACGGGCTTGGCCCGCAATGGCCGACCCCGCCGGGGGCCACGGCGCAATCAGGGAGTTGAGGCTATGGCGTTGGAACTACATGAGATGTGCAGCGGGCTGGGCTTTCCAGAAGGTCCGGTTGCGATGAATGATGGCTCGGTCCTGTTCGTGGATATCAAAGAGCAGACCCTCGTGCGCCTGACCGTCGATGGCACCGTCAGTGTGGTGGCCGAAATCCCCGGCGGCCCGAATGGCGTGGCAATTGGACCGGATGGCGCTGCCTATGTCTGCAACAATGGCGGTGTCTACAGTTTCGTGCCCTACGGACCCGACGATATCACCGTTCCCGCACCCATTCGCCCGCATTACAAGGGTGGGTCGGTGCATCGGGTCGATCTTGAGACCGGAGAGGTCACGATGCTGTTTGACTCCTACGAGGGGAAACGGCTCATCGCGCCCGACGATCTGGTCTTCGACAAGGATGGCGGGTTCTGGTTCACGGACACCGGGATCGAGGACGCGGAATCTACGCGCTATGGCGGGCTGTACTATGCCACGATCGACGGCAAGACACTTATCAAGGCTGCTACGATCCCGATGCCCAACGGGGTCGGGCTGTCGCCAGATGGCGGCACCGTCTACGTCTCGGACACGGTATTTGGGCGGCTTTGGGCGATGAAGATCACCGGCAAGGGTCAGGTTGAACCCGGCCCAATTCCGGGGATGCCGGGGCAGGTGGTTCAGACCTTGCCGGGGTACCAATGGCTCGACAGTCTCAAGGTCGAAGCCGATGGCCGGATCTGTGTGGCGACGATTTTCAACGGCGGGATCACGGTGTTCAGCCCCGATGGATCAACGGAACATGTCGCCATCCCTGATCTTTTCACGACCAATATGTGTTTCGGCGGTGAGGACATGCAGGACATCTGGATCACCGCCTCCAGCACCGGCAAAATCTACAAGGCCAGATGGCCTCGTCCGGGGTTGAAGCTGGAGTTTACGGCTTGATGTAGGGACCGTCGGTTTTGCGCGGTCGAGATCAGCAGATATTTGAGCGATAGCCAGTAGCGGAGCGAGATATCGGTGTTTCGCAGGTGTAACCCGGCGACACGGAACTAGAAGCACAAGGCCTTGGCCGGCGTGCTGAGGCTCAGTCTGCAGGCGCGGGTGTGACAAGCCAAGTAATGACGCTGCCGCCCTGTTGTCGGTAGCCGATGTCGAAGACCGACCCTGCTGTGACCGTATTCTTCAACGATTTGGTCAACCGCAGCTTCAGTAGGGTTGCACTGGGCGCGCCGTAGAGTTCGGCATGGTCAAAACCAAAGAACTGTTGAACCGCAGGGAACAGGGCCTTGTAGAGAGTTTCTTTGGCCGAGAATACAAGCGTTGCCTTCAACGCCTGCGCGTCGCTTTCCCGGATCAGCCGGGTTTCCTCGGGCTGCAAAGCGACCTTGAAAATCGCATCCAGTGAGGATCCTTCGGCGATGTCCTCTATATCGACACCAACCAAGGTGCCGGGCTGATCGGTGATAATCGCCGCACAGCGCCCCTTTGAATGCGTGATCGAACCTGCGACGCCTGCGGGCCAGATCGGCTCACGGTTGGGACCTGTGGTGATCTGCGTCGACGCATGCCCCGTTGACGCCAAAGCGGCCATGGCTACGGCACGGCCTGCAAGGTACTCGGCCTTTCTCTTTTCCACGGCCCTGTCCAAACGATCCTGGCGGTCGACGTCCAACGTCGTGAAAAGGCCATCTTCAAAACGAGATTGATCAAACCTCGCGATCACAGCAGTCGCTGTCGCAGACCCGATGTCCATGGCCCCCACGTCCGTCAGGAACCCATCGGAGCGCGTTTCAAGGGAAGAGAGGTGTTGGGCGGGCAGTGTCATGGCCCCCTTGGCTTCCCTCAAGCGTCGCGCCACGTCAATCCGGTTTTTCAAATCGTATGACATCTGCGCAGTGGGGCAGCCTGAATTGTGGAGAGATGTGGGGAACCATCTGAGGCCGACAGCTAGAACCTACGGCCCGCCCAGAGGGTTGCGGGGCTTAGCACCCCTCATGCCCTCAGAACGCGTAGACGCGTGCCAGACTACGACCGGATTTGGATCATGTGTATGAACTTGCCGAGATATCCGCCTTTGTCCATACGCAGTCGTGGTCAGAAAGCGGAGTGCCAGTACCCGAGATTGAACTCAGCACGCCTTTCTCGACAGGCGTGAAACCCCGCCCGGCCAGCCAATCCAGTTTCATCTTTCGGTCCGGGTGCGGTGTGATCAGACTGGGGCGGGTCGTGTCGCCCTCGGCCGTAAACTCCCACGAATAGCCCTGATCTTCGGCCAGTGCGAACAAGGTTTCGCGGCGCCAGTCGAAATCGGGAGGAAGGTGGTTGCCGGTGTTCAGATCTCCGCCGATCAGAACGGGCATGTCGGGGGCGAAGGCGTCAACCTCCCGTAGCAGAAGTTCGAACTGAACTTGCCGGTGTTCAGCGGCGGAATTGCTTTCCAGATGGGTGGAGACCACGCAGATAGGCCCCCTTTCGGTTGGCACAACGGCGGCAATAGCCATGCGCCCGCCGACCCGGGGTTGTTCAGGGTCTGCTGCCCCGCTTTCGGGGGTGAACCAATGGCCGTGGTCGTCCAATCGGATCAAAGCTGTGCGCTCAAACGGGACTGAGGATAGAACGGCGTTGCCGTGCCAGCCGGTCGTGTTGAAATCATCGGTGCAAAAGGCGCGCTCGGTCGGGCCGCCCAGGTCAAGCTCGTGAAACTCAACGCCAAAGGCGTATGTCATGCCCAGGACGCGGGCAACCTCTTCGGTGGTGTGGCGTTGCGCGGTGCGGGCCATGCCGCAATCGACCTCGGAGAGCAGAACGATATCTGGTGCAATCGGGTCCAGATGCGCTGCGGTTTCTTCGGGAAACAGGCAGCGTTCAACATTCCAGGCAGCGACGGTGATCTGCGCCGGCAGTTGGGCCGTTTTGGCCTCGCCGCCCAATTGCAGCGTGTTCATCGCCGGCAAGGACGTCATTAGCGAGCGATGCGCCTGCGTTGTGCGCGGGGCGGCCATGATTTCAGCCCGTTGGTCTGATGTGACCTCGGGCAAAGTAGCGACAGTATTTGTGATCAAAGGACTTTTCCCGTTTCCACGTCGAACAGGCGTAGGGCGTCGTGTTTCAGGGTGATGCGGGTCTCGCCCGTGTGCACGCTATGGTCCTTGCCGACCATGACCGTAAAGGGCTGGTCCGCAAGCGTTCCGTGCAGCAAACGATGCGCGCCAAGTTCTTCGAGGATGTCGACCTGGAACGAGACGGATCCGTTCTCATCCAGTTCGACATCCTCGGGACGTACACCCATGGTCACCGGGCCGCTGACGGTCTGTGGCGCGGGCATCAGCCCGTCATAGCCGTTGAGGCGGACCTGTCCGTCTGACGCTTCGGCCTCGATCAGGTTCATGGGTGGGGCACCCATGAACGAGGCGACGAAGGTAGAAGCCGGATTGTGGTAGATCTCGGAGGGGGTACCGATCTGCTCAATCCGGCCTGCGTTCAAAACGATGATCCTGTCGGCCATCGTCATCGCCTCGACCTGGTCATGGGTTACGTAAACTGCCGTCGTGCCAAGACGACGCTGTAGGGCTTTGATCTCGATCCGCATCTGGTTGCGCAGCTTCGCATCGAGGTTTGAAAGGGGTTCATCAAAGAGGAACAAGGCAGGGTCGCGCACCACGGCACGCCCCATGGCGACGCGCTGGCGTTGACCACCGGACAATTGCGCCGGTTTGCGGTCCAGATATTCAGTCAGGTTCAGCATTTTGGCCGCGTCTTCGACCTTGGCTGCGATCTCGGTCGCGGGCGTGCCGCGGTTCTTCAGGCCATACCCGATGTTTTTGCGCACCGTCATATGCGGGTAGAGCGCGTAGTTCTGGAACACCATTGCAATGTCCCGATCCGCAGGGTCCACATCGTTGACCACCCGATCGCCGATTTTCAGCGTGCCTTCGGTGATATCCTCGAGCCCCGCGATCATGCGCAGCAACGTGGATTTGCCGCAGCCCGAAGGGCCAACCAGAACGACAAACTCGCCGTCCTGAATGGTGAAGCTGGTGGTCTGAACGGCCTTGAAGCCGTTAGGATAGACCTTGCGGATGCCCTCTAATGATACCTGAGCCATGCGCGTATTCCTTATTTGTCGGATTCTGTGAGGCCCTTGACGAACCAATTCTGGAAGAAGATGACGATCGCCACCGGCGGGATCATCGCAACAATGGCCAGCGCCAACGCTTGTCCATGCTCGGGGATCTGACTGTCGGTGTAGGTCAGCACGATCTGCTTGATCCCACGGACCAGCGTGAAGAAGCTTTCATCCGTCGTGATCAGCGTCGGCCACAGGTACTGGTTCCAGCCAAAGACGAACATGATGATGAAGATCGCTGCAATCATTGTGCGGCTGAGCGGGACGAGGATGTCGATGAAGAACTTCCACGGCCCTGCGCCGTCGATCCGGGCCGCCTCGGCCAGTTCTTCGGGGACGGACATAAAGAACTGCCGGAAGAAGAACGTGCCTGTGGCAGATGCGATCAGGGGAACGATCAGACCGGTATAGGTGTTGGTCAGGCCCAGTTTCTGGATCGCTTCGTAGGAAGGCAGGATGCGGACCTCAAGCGGCAGCAACAGGGTGGTGAAGATCACCCAGAAGGCCAGCGTTGCAAAGCGCAGACGGAAATAGACGATGGCATAGGCGGCCATCATCGAGATGATGATCTTGCCCACGGCAAAGCCGATGCCCAGAATGAAGGAGTTCATCAGCATCAAGGTGCCGTCAACGGTCTGCGTGAACCCGCCTTTTTCAAACATGGCGGCGTTGAAGTTCTTGCCCAGGTCGTCGCCAAGGCCCAGTTGGATGCCCTCGCGGTGGATGGTGACCGCATCGTGGCTGGCCGTGGTCAGCGCCAGCAGAGGCGGCAGGATCATCAGCAAGGACCCAAGGATGAGGACAAAGTGATCTCCGATCGTTTCCCAGCGGATTCTGCGGGATTTGCGGGTCACGGCGGGTGTGTCGAGTGTGGTGTCGGCCATGATATCCTCCCTCAGGTATAGTGAATCCGGCGTTCCACCAGCCGGAACTGGAAGACGGTCAGGATCAGAACAAGGGCCATCAACACAACGGATTGCGCGGATGATCCGCCAAGGTCGTTGCCGCGGAAGCCATCCAGATACACCTTGTAGACAAGGGTCATCGGGTTGTTTCCCGGCTCACCCTTCATCAGCGCATCAATGATGCCGAACGTGTCGAACAGGGCATAGGTGATGTTGATGATCAGCAGGAAAAACGCGGTCGGAGCCAGCAGAGGAAAGGTCACGTCCCAGAACCGCCGCGTGGATGAGCGGTTGTCGATCATGGCCGCCTCACGGACTGAACGAGGGATGGATTGCAGGCCCGAAAGGAAGAAGATGAAATTGACCGGAATCTGTTTCCACACCGCGACGATAATCATTGCCGTTGCGGTGGCGTTGTAGTCAACGCCCAGCTTGAACTCCCAGCCGAACATTCCGAAAAACTTGGTCATGGGGCCGGTGCTTTGATCAAAGAACAGAATGCCGAGGAAGCCTGCAACCGGGGGTGCGATCGCGTAGACCCACATCAAAAGGGTGCGATAGCTTCTTGCGCCTCGGATCACCTTGTCCGCCTTGACGGCCAGCAAAAGCGCGATGGCCAGCGAAAAGAAGGTGACGAGAATGGAGAAGACAACCGTAAACCACGCGATGCGTTTGTACTGATCATTGCCCAGCAAGGAGGTGTAGTTGTCCGCCCCCACAAAGGTCGAGCCGAACCCGAACGGGTCCTGCAGAAAGAACGACGATTGCAGCGCCCATCCAGCGGGCCAGTAGAAGAAGATGGCGATGATCATGAGCTGCGGCAGCAGCAGCGCCACAGGAAGCCAGATAGTGTCGAAGCCCGCGCGTTTCATTGTTAGTCCAGTTGCAAAATGGGGGATGGCCGCGCCCAAAGGCGCGACCATCTTGGGGGCGATCCCAGAACCTTAGCCCTGAGTCTTGGCGAAGCGTGCCAGCAATTCGTTGGCTTCGGCTTCGATGTTCTGGAAGGCGCTTTCCACGTCGGTCTCACCGGTCAGGATACGGCCATACTCGCGGTTCATGATGTCGCGGATCTGAACGTAGAAGCCCATGCGGTAGCCTTTGGTGTTGTCACCGGCCTTGGCTTGCAGCTGGTTTACGCCAACTTCGGCGGCAGGGTAGCGGTCATAGTGGCCGTCTGCCTTGGCGGCTTCATAAGCGGCCTCGGTGATCGGGACGTAACCGGTTTCCTGGTGCCAGAAATACTGGGTCTCAGGTGCGGTCAGGAAGCGGAAGAACTCGGCGGTTGCCTTGTTTTCCTCGTCCGACTTGCCCGACATCGCGAACAGCGCTGCGCCGCCGATGAAGGTTTGGGTCGGCTCAGCAGTGACGGCTTCCCAATAGGGCAGCTCAACCGCGCTGAATTCAAAGCCCAGGTCTTTCTGCAGCAGTCCGCCGAAGGAACCCGACGAACCCAGCCACATCGCAACTTTGCCTTCTTCGAACGGTTTTGCGTTGTCACCCCAACCGGTGCCATACCATTCGAACATGCCGTTGTCTTTCCACTCGGTCACGGCGGTGAAGTGTGCCTTGATCGCGTCGTTGTTGACCAGGATCTCGGTGTCCATGCCGTCATAGCCGTTGTTGTTGGTCGCAAACGGCAGGTTGTGACGCGACATGAAGTTCTCGGTGAAGATCCAGGGCAGGTGCGACTGGCTGAGCGGGATGTAGCCTGCCTCTTTCAGCGCCGGAGCGGTTGTCGACTGGAACTCTTCCCAAGTCTTCGGTGGGGTCACGCCAGCAGCTTCCAGAGCGTCGACATTGTAATACAGGATCGGGGTCGACGAGTTGAACGGCATCCCGATCATCTTGCCATCGCTGTCGGCATAGAAATAACGCACACCGGCAATGTAGTCATTGATGTCGAATTCGACGCCGTTTTCAGCCAGCAGGTCCTGAACCGGAACGGTCGCGCCTTTGGCCGCGATCACGGTGGCGGCACCTGCGTCAAACACCTGCATGATGTTGGGCTGCTCGCCCGCGCGGAAGGCAGCGATCCCGGCGGTCAGCGTTTCTTCGTAGCTGCCCTTGTAGATCGGAGTGATTGTATATTCGTCCTGCGACTCGTTGAATTTCTCGGCAACCTTGTTGACGGTTTCCCCTAGTTGCCCGCCATGTGCATGCCACCAAGTGATTTCGGTTTCTGCAAAAGCTGCGGTCGCGGTGAACGCGAGCGCGGCAGCTGTTGCGCAAAACTTCAGATTGTTCATTTCGATCCTCCGGTTCGGTGTCGGCCCTTTGCAGCAAAAAGACCGTTGGCATTATGTGCCAGTTTTCATGCAGGCTCCCCTGCGGCGTTTTTCGCGCGCAGCCTCCGACCCGCATCAGTGGAACACGTCCGCAAACTGCACACGTGACCACATACTGTTAACGTATGACAGTTCGATGAAAGATTTCTAGCAATATTGACAAATTAAACAAAAAAGATGGACAGCTTAGGCGTGGTTGATGACAGCAAAAAACAACTGGACAGACCGCGCCGCGTTACGGCGCAGGCGGTTGCCGATGCGGCGGGCGTGTCCCGCTCGGCCGTGTCCCGTGCGTTTACGCCCGGCGCCTATCTTGATGCGGAAAAACGTATAAAAATCATGCATATGGCTGACCGTATGGGGTATCAACCCAACGCGTTGGCGGCAGGGTTGAAGGGGGGGCGATCGCACCTCGTAGCGGTCTTTGTAGGCAACAAACGGAGCACCTACGACTCAGAGTTTGTGAACCGGTTGGTCGGGCAGTTGAACGCTCTGAACAAGTGGCCGATTCTGATTGATGGCAGTGGAGAGAGCGCTGAATCAGCCATGGATCAGGTTTTGCGCTATCCGCTGGATGCTCTGATTCTGCGCGGAGGTAGCATGCCCGGCGCGCTTGTGGAGCAATGCAGCAAATTCGGGGTCCCCATGATCTCATCCGGGCGCATCGTGGATGCGGCGGGGATCGACAATGTGTGCTGCAAGAATGCCGACGGGATGACCATCGCGACCCGTGTTTTGTTGGACAAGGGCCGCACACGGTTCGGGTTCATTGCGGGCGCGGCCGAGTTCGGATCTTCAGATGATCGGAGGGCCGGGGTGGTCAACACTTTGGCGTCGGCAGGATTGTCCCTGATCGCGGAAGAGGTCGGAGATTTCACGGTTGGGGCTGGATACGACGCAGCGCAAAAACTACTGCGGGAAAACAGTCTTGATGCGCTGATCTGTGCCAATGATGCCAGCGCCATCGGAGCGTTGACCGCGGCACGGGAGTTGGACGTGGACGTGCCCGAAACACTCTCGATTGTGGGCTTTGATGATATTGAAATGGCCGGGTGGCCCGCGTTCAATCTCAGCACGATCAACAATCCGATCGACCTTTCGGTCGAACATGTGATCACCTTGCTGGAAAAACGTCTGGCTGAACCGGCAAAGGACAGTGAGACCCTTCTGATCGAGCCTTTCTTTGTCCCGCGCGGTACCCATTGACGCTGATACGGCCCGAGGTGCCTGAAACCGTGAAGGGTTCGTCGGCGCGTATTGGATTTTGATATTCTTCACAGCGCCTCTCACCCGATTTTGCCGTCAAAGGGAGACAGGTTTCGACAAAGGTGCCTTTCTGCTGCCGCAAGTTGTTGTGAGTGTGGGTCGGGGCCTGTCTCAGACCTCTTTGATCGACGTCTCTGACAGTCTTTCTACCAAGCTCTGCTCAATCTCTTCCAGGACGCCGCGCACGCGTTTTTGCAAGGCATGTTCGACAGAACAGGTTGGCGCCTCATCTTCACTGCCGCTTGCGACAAGGCGCTCGTCCAGCGCAAGGTAGACGTCGGCTAGCGTGATTTCGCTCGGAACGCGGGCCAGACGCCATCCGCCTGCATGGCCTTTCTCGGATGTCAGTAGACCGGCGGCGCGCAATTTTCCCAAAACGCGACGCACAACAACCGGGTTGGTTCCGGCATGATCCGCAATTTCGGTTGAGGTGCGCACACGGTCCGGCTCTCCGGCCATATGGCTGAGCGTATGCAGGGCAAGTGACAGGCGGCTATTGCGCTTCATATGACGGGGTTCTCCAAACCTGCTGGCAACGTAACTTTGGCTGTTGCATTAATCTAGTAACTATGAAAGTTACAAGAACCGCATCCAGAGCTATGGAGACTCATATGTCAGATACGCGCCTTCCCGTCACGGTGCTTTCCGGATTTCTTGGGGCTGGCAAGACCACTTTGCTGAACCGGGTTCTCAACAACCGCGAAGGTCGCCGTGTCGCGGTGATCGTGAACGACATGTCCGAGGTGAATATCGACGCCGACCTTGTGCGCGCCGATACCGAGCTGAGCCGGACGGACGAGACGCTGGTTGAAATGTCGAATGGCTGTATCTGCTGCACCCTGCGCGATGACCTGCTGGATGAGGTCCGCCGACTGGCGGCCGAGGGGCGCTTTGACTATCTGCTGATTGAATCGACGGGTATTTCCGAACCCTTGCCGGTGGCCGCGACCTTTGATTTCCGCGATGAGTATGGCGAAAGCCTGTCCGATGTGGCGCGTCTGGACACGATGGTGACGGTTGTCGATGCGGTGAACCTGCTTGGGGATTTCTCCTCGCATGACTTCCTGCAGGATCGCGGTGAGACTATGGGCGAGGAAGACGAACGCACCCTCGTCCATTTGCTAACCGATCAGATCGAGTTCGCCGATGTCGTGATCCTGAACAAGGTCGACGATGCCGGGCCGGAAAAGGTCGACGCGGCCCGCAAAATCATCCGCAGCCTCAATGCGGATGCCGAGATCGTCGAGGTCAATCACTCCGCTGTGGCGGCTGAAAAAATCCTCGATACCGGGCTGTTTGACTTCGAAAAAGCCCATGAGCATCCGATGTGGGCCAAAGAGCTGTATGGCTTTGCTGACCACGTGCCGGAGACTGAAGAATATGGAGTTGCGTCTTATGTCTACCGGGCGCGTCTGCCCTTCGTGCCCGAGCGTATCCTTGAGGTTCTGAACGGCGATCTGTCGGGTGTGATCCGGGCCAAGGGGCATTTCTGGATTTCTACGCGTCCCGATTGGGTGGCTGAGTTTTCGCTGGCCGGAGCGCTCTCTAGCGTGCAGCCTTTGGGCACTTGGTGGGCTTCGGTGCCAGAGGAGCGGCGGCCAACCCATGACAGTGCCCGCTCCTATATGCAGGCCCATTGGCAAGAACCATGGGGAGACCGCCGGCAAGAGATCGTGTTCATCGGTGCGGGGATCGACTGGCCGACCCTTAGGGCGCGCTTGGATGCCTGCCTCGTACCTGCCGTTGCGGCTTTGGGTCCCGACAATTTGCCGGACTATCCCGACCCGTTCCCGATCTGGCGTCGGGCTGAGGCCGCAGCATGAGCGTTTTGCGCCAAACCGTAATCGGGGCGGCCGTTGGTGTTGGCGTTGCGGACACGCCCGAGGCGCTGAACGCCTTTCTCAACCCTGGCTGCGCCGCAGCACTTTGGCGGCGTCAAACTCCGCCCAGTGTTCAAAGCTGGCTCAATGATCTTGACCCCGAGGACCTGCCCAAGGGGCGGGTGATCCTTCCGTTGGGCAAGGTGGCCGAAACGGTCGGCCATCTCTGCGACATGTCCGGCTTGCCAGCATGCCCCGAGCGTGACTGGCTGGAGGCGGATATCGCCTTACTGGCAGAGGTGTTCTCAGATCTGGTCTCGGCCCGGTATTTGCGGTTGCGGCTGGATGTTGTCACAACCAACGCCTGCCGTAAGTTCCATATCGATGCCATCACGGCGCGACTGGTTTGCACCTATCGCGGTACCGGCACGCAATACGGCATTTCGCGTGATGGCGCTGAGCCGCAACGTGTTTTTACGGTGCAAACCGGGTCTCCGATCCTGTTGCGTGGGACACGTTGGCCGGAAACACCGCGGTCGGGTCTTTTGCACCGTTCCCCTCCGATCGAAGGCACCGGCGAGACCCGGCTCGTACTGGTATTGGATCCCATCACAGACCCTGACGAGGCCGCATGACCGGAAATCTGGGGCAAAGCAGCTTGCGGCGCAGGAAGCGCGCGGGCGATCCCATGGCCGTCTTTGACAGCCTGCCCGCACCGTTGCGGCAGTGGTTGTCTGAAGCGGCCCTGCCATGGTCGCCCGTCTCTGCGCGCCGGATTTGGGTCAAAGCGTTGGCCAAAGGTCTTACGCCGGAAGAAACGTTGCTATCGCTGAATCGGGCCGAGGCGAGTACACTGGCACGTGACAAGGTGATGGCTCTGCCGCGCGGCTAAGGCACCCACGCTGTGGGGTCGCTTCGACTTGAAACTGTTACGCTCAGCC
This sequence comes from Ruegeria sp. AG1, assembly GCF_056541705.1. NCBI lineage: Bacteria > Pseudomonadati > Pseudomonadota > Alphaproteobacteria > Rhodobacterales > Roseobacteraceae > Ruegeria > Ruegeria sp. AG1. The sequence goes on from NZ_JBQFYU010000016.1 coordinate 40,984, forward strand.
GTCACCATCCGATCATTGTTGATTGATGAATTACGGAGGGCGCAATGGCCTATAAGCTGATTAAGGGCGAGTTTCATATTTTTTACCCAGACATTCCAAAACAGGGCCCGGAACCTGACGGAGATACTCTGAAATTCAAGCCAGATGACCCGTCGCTTGTTCAGGACCTTTGGCGTTCGGGTCAGCCCCGGCCCGGCTTCAATGGGCGTGGGATGATCAATCTGCGGTTTGAAGGGCTGGATGCGCTCGAAACCCATTTCCGCAGCGCGCATCAGAACAAACCCCTTGCGGAGGCGTCGCGCGATTTTCTGTTGGATTGGGCCGGGTTCGGAGACGTGGTGTTCTGGGAGGACAAGCCCAACAAGGTAAAGCAGGTCGAAAACAACCCGGTTCGCGGCTACATCCTGACCAATGGTCTGGACGGTCACGGCCGGATTGTGGCCTTTGTCTACGCGGGTGATGCGCCCGAACCGGACGGTGAAGTATTCAAACTGATGACGGAGCGCGTGGATCAGAGCTTTAACGCGCGCAGCCTGGAGGCGGGTCAGTCCTATCCGCTGTTCTACCTGACGCTGCCGATCTCACTTGCGCAGCATCTTGGAGGGATTGCGGATCAGGCCCGCGCGACTGGAAATGGCCTGTATCCCGATGATGCGTCGGCCCCCGGTCAAGACTTCGAAGTAACCCCTGCGAATTATCAGGATCTGGCAATCTGGCCCAAGCTCTTCCGGCGCTTGCATGACTATTTCGCGGATGAATTCGACGATTTGACCGGGTTCGATACCTGGTTGCGCGCGGACCCGAGGGACCGGGACGATCGCATGCTTCTGCCCGAAGACTATGACGCCCATTTCCATAATGTGGTCGAGGTGACCTCGCCCACGTCGATGAGGCTGACAGTCGACCCCAAGGATATCGTGATCCTGCCGGACGATTTCACGATGCCTGAAACCGGCCTGCCGTCACAGTAGGGCTAAGACTAAAGCTCTGCCGAAGGTGCCGGGCCGCGCCAGTCCAGGCTGAGATCATGGCGCAGACTATGTGGGAAGGGGATCATCCGATTGGCATCCTCGTCCCACAGCCTCCATTTCAGGCAACTGAGCGCGCCTCGGATGTCGATCGCCGCGCTGTTCCAGTCCTGCGCGATTGAGGCGTTGCAGGTCTTGAGGTGATAGCAAGGGATTTTGGCGTTCAGATGATGTAGGTCGTGGAAGCCAAAATTCAGCAACATAAAATCAACAACCGGCCCCAGTCGGAGCGAACTCGCACCGTGCAGAGCGGCTGCATGGGCGGTTTTGTCGCCCGACTGCCGCCAATAGGTTTCTTCGAAATTGTGCCCGACATAGACGACAAATATCCCGAAACTGCCTGCTAGAAGGCTGCCAAGGATCAGAGCGAAAAAGCTCCACCAGCCCAGAAGTGTGATGATCAGGCCCCAGAAGGCGAACATGGCTATGTTTTGCAGCAGGACATCCCGGACGCTGACTTTCAGCGTGTTTCGGGGCCAGCGGTATTGGACGAAGTAGATCAGGACCGGGCCGATCAGGAACAATGTGATGGGGTGCCGATAGGCGCGGTAGAAAAGTTTTTTGGACAGGGGTGCGGCCTCATATTCGCGCCGGGTCATGACATAGACCTCGTGGGCGTCCCGGTGATCCAGATTGCCCAGATGCTGGTGATGCAGGTTGTGATTATACCTCAGAACGCTATGCGCGATCCCGGAAAAGAGGCACAGGAGGTTCCCGAGCAGATCATTCCACGTTCGGTTCGTGAAAAAGCTGTAGTGCCCACAATCGTGCTGGATGGAATAGAGCCGCAGGATACCGGCTCCAAACAGAACCGAACCCAAGGTTAGAGAAAGCCACGCTCCGGGAAAAAGGGCAGGGATGGCAAGCCCCGCAGCGACAACACCTGCGCTGATCGCCAGCGCTTTGAACGCCATTCTGTCGTCTGGTTTTGTAAATTCCCTAGGAACCTTGATCGAGCCCATTGTCGTCACTGAAAATGATCTAAACTATAAACACGCTTGGTTGCCTCAATCGTTAGCACGGCTTTGGCATTCCGCCAACGTCGTTAAGGTTCATGGTTCAGGCGTCGGTTCGAGATAACTCCAGAAACATATAGGGCTGAATGTTCTCGAATGGCCAAACGCGGACCACCTGCGTCAGGCCCATTTTTTTCGCTCCGCGCCCGATCGCGTTGAACACTCCGATATGTTCCTGAAACACCGGATCGTCGCTGAACCTGTCGATCATGCGGTCGGTGATTTCCGGTCGCACGCGTAGGCGCAGGCCGGACCCCTTAAGGTGACGTTTGATCTGGGCCAGGCGGACGAAGTTGAGGCTGTTCCACAAACCATGAACTTCGTAAGTGTCCTCGACCCATGTGATCCGCTTTCGAAACAACCGCCCTGTTAGTGTCTTTGAGCGAAGCGCGGGGATGTTGAAATGCGGCTCATACGGGAAACCGTAGTTGGGGCAGAGGATCAGGCAGCGGCCCTGTGGGGTCAGAAATCGCGGCAGCGTATCCAGAAAATGCCGCCAGTCCGGCAAATGCTCCAGCACGTTGACCATGTAGATCAGGTCATAGGGTTGTGACGGAGTGAAGGTCTCATAGGTGGTGCGTTTGATGTCTCCGCCCAGTTTGGCGGCATGATCTAAAACATGTTCCATTGGTGCGAAGCCTTCGGCGAAAGGCTCGATGGCGTCCAGTGTGATGTTTGGGTTCCGCTGGCGCAGCATGGTTAGCAGGATACCTGCCCCGCAGCCGATCTCTAGCGCGCGCGCGCCGGGGGGCAGGGCGCAGATTTCAGGGTCGAGATTCTGGAAATGAAACCGGGCCGCGCTAAGCCAGATGTCTTTCAGGGGAAAGTCGAACCGCGCGAAATCCTCAAGAATGTCGTCGACCGAAAAAAGGCTTTCTTGAGGGCTGACCGAATGCATACTGATCCCAAGACGAGTGGTTTGAAGGATTGATATAACAATGTGTTGGAGCGGGCCAGCGTCCTATACCATCGCTGCCGTCGGGGTGATCGCCACCGTCAAGGCCATACGCCAAGGAGAGAGCCCTTTGCTCTGGTCGCCGCTAGTGTATTTCACCGCGATCGAAGTGCTGCAGGGTTATTCCTATTCCGTCGAGGGACAATGCGCATTGCCCCAAAACCAGGTCGCGGCGTTGCTGGCCTATATACACATCGCCTTTCAGCCGCTGTTTACCGGTATTCTCGCGTTGTATTTCATCCCAAAGGATGTTCGCGGTATGATCGCGCCCGTGGTCTTCGGTCTTGGCGCGTTGACCGGAGCGTATTTGCTGCTGCAAATTTATCCGTTCGAGTGGGCAGGCCCGTGCCGACCGGGGCGCCTTTTGTGCAGCGATCATCTGTGTGTGAAGGCGGAAAGCTGGCATATTGGCTGGCATCTGCCACTGAACGATCTGGGTGAAAGCTTGCCTGCCACGATTCTTGGGCAGCACTATGATCTGAACTTCCCGGTCTATTTTACGGTGATGTTTCTGCTGCCCGCCGCGCTGGGTGCTTGGAAAGTCGCGGGATTTCAGCTGCTGATCGGGCCGACACTGGCATGGGCCTCAACCGATAGCCCGACGGAAATGCCTGCGATCTGGTGTCTGTTCTCGCTAGGTATTGTCATGATGATCGTGTTCACGCCGCTCAAGACGGCGCTGCAGGCAAGATCATGGCCTTTATGGACTGTGCTGCGCTGGGTGAACGGGACCAATAAAAAACCACTCTAGTACCCTATCAAACCGTTCACCCGCGCATCACTTTCTTTACCTCGTGCCTAACCTGCGAACCGCGGTTCCGATCTGATCGGAGACCCGGTTCCCCCTCAAGCCGGTGGGAGGCAAGAAACTCTATGGAGGCGGCGACTACGTCTCGGCATTATCCTCCAATTGATATAGAACCCAATCTTCACTCAGGCCTTTCAGCTGTCTGGGGCCAATTTCCTGAAACTCCAGTCCCAGACCCAAAACCAGATCGCGCACGGTGCTGGAAACCCATGTCTGCCCACCGGGTGTCAGGCTGAGAACACGGGCGGCGATTGCGATCGCGATACCGGTCACATCGTTGGTGGTGCGCAGACACTCGCCACAATGAATACCGGCCCGAAGCTTTAGGCCAAGCGCGTCTGCCGTGGCTCGAAAGGCCTTGGCGCAGGCGATGGCGGCGCTGGGGCGGGGAAAGATCGCCAGCATGCCGTCACCCATGAGCTTCACGAGTGTGCCCTCGTTTTCTGCAACAGTCTCAAGCGCTGCCGTATCCAGGGCATCCATGATATCGCGCCACTCTGCATCGCCCAGACGCGCGATGATCTCGGTCGAGTTCACTACATCGGTCATCATGATTGTGACCAACAGGCTTTTGATTTCACCATCACCCGCGCATTCGGCGATATTGTCCTCGAACGTTTGGTCGATCAATGCGCTCGGCTGAGGATGGATGATCGTCGGGCGAACCGGAAAGGTCTTCACGACCGACGCTTCGTTACTCTCCATATCAACAACTGCCAGAGTGCTATGCTTGCTGCATGGCGCCGGAAGTTCAGACAGTTCGGGATCGTCGATGGGCTCAATAATTTCAAAAGATGTATTCAACATAACTGCACCAACAAATCGGGACGTTGAAACAAAGATTAAAATCAAATTGTCACCAAACCGCGATGCAGATGTTAACCAGATGTTAACAGGCCCGGTTCTTACGCACGCTAGGCTTGTGTCCGTGGCTGAACATATTCCAAAAAGAGTGTGGGGATGGTTTGGACGAAAACACTCACACGTGCCAAGCTGTGTTTAGAAACAGACAGGTAGGACCGCAGAGTTGAAGAAGCTGAACGTATTGTTGGTGGAAGACGACCCGTCATTGCTTGCGCTGACGTCCGCGCTCCTTCGGCCGCATTACAATGTTCTTCAAGCGTCCAATGTTGCCGATGCGCGTACAACGCTTGCGTCTCAATCGGTGGATATCGCCCTGCTGGACCTCGGGTTGCCGGATGAGGACGGTCTGGTACTGGCGCGATCGATGCGGGCGAAATCAGCGCATCCACCGATCATCTTCGTGTCGTCCCGCAATAGCGCGAGTGATAAGATCAGCGGGTTGGACATCGGGGGTGACGACTATCTGACCAAGCCGTTTGACCCGGATGAGCTTTTGTCCCGGATCAACGCAGTACTCAGACGTACAAACCCCCAGGCGCAGATGCCTCGGCAGGATAGCAAAGTCCGGCTGGGCGAGATCGAGATTGATCTGGACAGTCGACAGGTCTGGAACGCCCAGCACGAGGTCATACCCGTCACACGGGCCGAGTTCGACGTGCTGATGGCCATCGTCAATGCGAACGGTCGGGTGCTGTCCCGGTCGGTGCTGCTGGATGCGGTCGCCTTGTCCCCGGATCATGACGCCGGAGAGCGCACGATTGATGCTCTGGTTGCCAAGATCCGCAGGAAGCTTTCGGATGGCAGCGATGGTCCTAAAATCATCGTGACGGTCCACGGGGTCGGCTATCGACTGGGGGTGACACGACAGTGAAACCACGCGCCTTCATATATGACGAACCGATCAACGCGGTCACCCAGAACTTTCTGGACAAGAAGTTCGAGGCCCAATACCGCGATTGGTACTTCGAATCCACGCGCGGGCAATTCCGCACAGCGCTACTGTTTGGCGCGTCTTTTTACGTCGTCTTTGCTTTTCTTGAAGTTTTTGTTCTCCATTCCCGCAGCTTCTCGGGTCAGGATCTGGCCGTTTGGGGGGCAAGGCTGTTCATCATCTCGTTCATTTTTGGACTTTTCTTTTTCTCTCATAAACTTCCGGCGCGCACATTGCCCGTGATCATCTCCACCGGCTGGTCGATGATGTATCTTGCCATTTGGGCCGCCTTTGCTTTTTCCGGGGACCATGAATCCAAGGACTTCCTGTATCGCTTCGCGCTGATCAGCCTTGCGGGCACCGTTTTCCTGCCCTTTGTCTTCTCCCACTCGGCGGCTTTGCAACTTTTGCTGTTCGTACCGGTCTCATACTATCTGGTGTTCGACAAAACGAGTCTGAGCAGCGGGATGGACACCTGGATCGGCCCCTCCTTCGTTCTGGCTTCTACTGTTCTGATTGGTCTCTATGCGAAGTTCTTTTCCGAACGCACGCTGCGGGCGAATTTTGTGCAGAGCGTCTATCTGGAAAAAGCGCGCAACGATGCGGAAAAGGCGAATGAGGCGAAATCCCAGTTTCTGGCAACCGCAAGTCATGAGCTGCGCACGCCGCTGAATGGCATCGTCGGCAATATCCGCCTGATCAAATTGACCCCGCAGGACCCTGAGTCTCTGGACCAGAGACTGGATGAGATTGAACGCTCTAGCCTTGCGATGCGCAATCTGATCGACGATGTCCTGAACATCGCGCGTCTTGAAGAAAAGCCCGAAGATCGCGAATTCCGCACTTTCAACCTGTCCGAGGTTCTGCAAGACCTCGAGGCCGTCTTGCGCCCGCTGGCCCGGTCGAAGAACGTACAGTTGATCATCCCGCAGTTTGACGATGGCGTTTATCTCAGCGGCAACAGTGGTCACCTGAGACACATTCTGCTGAACCTTCTGGGCAACGCAGTAAAGTTCACGAATGAAGGCTCGGTCACGTTGTCCTTTGAGCAGTCAAAGCAGTCAGTGGCCTTTACGGTCAGCGATACTGGGATTGGCGTGCCCGAAGATCAGGTCAAGGATATCTTTGAACCCTTCACGCAGGCCTCGAACATCGACTCGCGCAAAACAGGTGGAACCGGGCTGGGGCTTTCGATTGTGCGTGGGCTTGTCTCAACGCTGAACGGGCAGGTGTCGGTCAAAAGCAATCTGGGCGAGGGGACAGTGTTCCGGGTCGAAGTGCCTTTCCACGCGGCCCCGGCCCCAAGCCCGCAATCCGAGATGGCGGGTTTTGCAGCCACGGTCGGGACAAAGCAAAACGTTCTGATCATAGAGGATGACCCGACCAGCATGGAGATCCTCAAAAGCCTGCTAGAGAGGGATGGCCATACGGTCACCGCAGCGGCCAACGGCAAAGAGGCAATTGCCCGCTTCCGTCCAGATGACACAGATTGCATTCTGACCGATATCCGACTGCCCGACACGACCGGCGTTCAACTGGCGCGCGATCTGAAGCAGATCGCCAAGGAAGCGGGATTGGACAAGCCGATCACGACCATCGCCGTGACGGCCAACGTGATGCCCGAAGATCTGGATGAATACACGAACGCTGGCTTTGATGCGGTTGTCTCCAAACCTCTGGATGAGCGGGTGCTATATGGTGCCATGCGGGCTTCACTCGGGCAGCCGTCGTCAGAGACATCCTACATTCCGAACACCGATGGAACCAAAGAACGCCTGCGGAAATTCCTGAGCAATGAAGAGTTGGAACAGGTTTTCCTGACATTCCGAGAGTCGCTCGAAGATTGTTATGTCGAGCTTAGGAAAGCGCAGGGCCAAGGCGACAGGGACCGGATCGAGTTCCTCGTTCACCGGGTCTATGGCAGTGTGTCCAGTTTTGGTGAGACGGAACTGGCCGCCAAGGCACAATCGGTCGAGGGGCTTTTGCGAAGCGGTGCCGAGAATTATAGCGCTGAGTTGGACAAGCTAATTCAATCCTGCGGGGTTGTCATTCAGGGTCTTAAACGACCAGCCTCATGATGTGATCTGTCAAAGCGCGGCCTGCGCCCGTTTGATCATCACCACTGATGCCGGGTCGCCACCACGTAGCGTTTCTGCAGATTTGAACGCATCGATGGCCTGGGCAAAACGCCCGGCCCGGAAATGCGCTAGGCCAGATTCGTAGGCCGCGATCCAGGCAGGCGGTTCAGGCGTGTCGCTGGCCATTGCGATCAGTTCAAAGACGACCAATTCCTCGGTGCGGCCCGCGATCTCCATCGTGTCCAATTCACGGGCAATGATCGCGTTGCCCGCTTCGCGCCGGGTTTCGGGGCCGATCAGGATTGCGGTGCCGTAGGTTTTGTTGACGCCTTCCAACCGGCTGGCGACGTTCACCACGTCGCCTATGGCAGTGTAGTTCAGGCGATGCTCGGACCCGATATTGCCAACCAGCGCTTCACCGCTGTTCAACCCGATCCGAACATGCAGGGCCTCGTCCGACTGGCTTTGGAGTGCAGAGTTTTCAATGTCTTCCACCAACTCCAACGCGGCGCGGCAGGCGTGTTCCGCGTGGTTCGGATTCTGCCTTGGCGCACCCCAGAAGGCCATTACTGCGTCGCCGATGAACTTGTCGAGCGTCCCGTCATGGCGTTCAATCGTTGAGGAGGCCGCGTTAAAGAACGGCTCCATCAGTTCCACGACCTTTGGGCCGTGTTTCTCAGCCAAACCGGTGAAGCCAGACACATCGCAGAACAGGACTGAGATTTGTTTGGTCTCGCCACCGGGTTGCGATTTCACACCTGCGGCGACCAGCATTTTCACCAGATCGGTCGGCACATATTTCCGAAAGGCCGAAAGCCCTGCCGCCATGCTCGCCGTCGCGGCCGATAGATTTTCAAGTTCTACCAAACGCGAAGGACGACGTGAGACTTGTTCGACATCGAACCGCTCAATCCGGCTGAGGTCTTCGGCGACGCGTGACAGCGGGTTGGCGACGACCCGGCGCACCAGCCAGATCGCGGCGATGGTCGCCAAGGCCACCACACCCAGAAGGATGTAAACCAGATTTATCAGCGTCCGGTCGATACCTGACAGAAAGGCCGATTCAGGGATGACCGTCGCCACACGCCAGCCATAGAACCCCAGCGGTGTCAAAGCGACTGCATAAGCCACGTCGTCGTACACGACCCGTTTTGTTAGGGTGCCCGCAACGACCTCGTCTGCCTCGGCCAGCAGTTTCTGGCCCGAGAGTTTCGCAACTTCGTAGAGCTCGCCCTCGCCCATGCGGGCGGGGGTGATTTCGTCCGCGTTGGGATCGGGCACGGCAATGACCTTGCCGTCAGCGCTAAGGATAAAGGCCGCGCCGAACTCGCCGGGGCGCAGGGATCCCAGAAAGCGGGACAGACGGTCGGTATCAATGGCAACCGACAGCACGCCTTGCCGCTGGCGGCGAACGTCGATTGGGCCGGAATAGGCAAACACCGTCTTGTCGCTGTTTGGCAGATCACGCACTTCGATCCAATCCGGTGTGTCGCGGTAGATGAAGTTGTCATACCATGGGTGTTCGCGCGGGTCGTAATCTGTCTCGGAAAAGCTGCGTTCTTCGAACTGGATGTCGCCGGGGATGAAGATATAGCGGTCCCGGCGCAGCTTCCTGTCGTGAATGTTCTCGTCGATCTCGATCATTTCAAGCCCGCTATCCCCCAGCCGGTGGGCTGCAAAGAAATTACCATCGGGCCAGCCGAATGTGATCCATGAGATATTTGGCTGAGATTGCAGCTGAGACAGAAACACAAATTCCCGCTTGTCGGCCTGACGTGTCTCGATCACGTTTTGAATGAAGATCGTCCGGACAGCGGCCCAGGCAGCCTCGGCGGATCTGAGGGTCAGGCCAACCTCGATCCGGACGGTGTTCGATATCTGGCTGTTGATCTCGGCTGCCAGCATCTGACTGTTGTCCCGCGCCGTAGACCACCACAGGGAATGCACGATGAAGGTCGACACGCCGATGGATAAAGCGACGAGCATTGACACAGCGATCCCAACGGTGACACGCATTGAAGCTCCACGGCGACCTACAGTGACTGGCGCTGCGATGCGGACAGTCAGGTTCGAGGTCAAGTCTAGGGGCTGCAACCGTCAGTTGCCAGTTGGTTTCAATCTGCGCGCTAACTTGTGTAGTTGGCGAGAGAAACGCTTGGACAGAAAAACCGGCAGATTGACGAGCGGGTCAATCTGCCGGTTTTTTTGGTATCTTCGGTCAGCTACGACCTTTCCATGGAACCAGCACGTTCTCAGCCTTGCGCATCAGGATATCGATGCCGTAGCCGATGATGCCAATCAGCACGATGCCCATGATCACGATGTCGGTCAGCTGGAATTTCGAGGCCGCGATGATCATCATACCAGCCCCTTTTTGCGCCGCGACCAGTTCCGCCGCAACAACTGTTCCCCAGCAGACGCCCATCGCGACCCGCGCACCCGTGAAGATCTCGGGCAGAGAGTTCGGGACGATCACATGACGCATGATCTGCCATTTGGATGCACCCAGCGAATAGGCCGCGTGGATCTTGGAGATATTCACACCCGAAACTCCCGCACGGGCGGCAATGGTCATGATCCAAAGGGCGGCAAGGAACAGCAGAACGATTTTGCCGGTCTCCCAGATGCCGAACCAGATGATGACCAGCGGGATCAGCGCCAGCGGAGGTACGGGTCGCATGAACTCGACAATCGGGTCGAACCAACCGCGGAACCAGCCCGACAAGCCCATCGCATAGCCCAACGGAATACCCACGATGGCCCCTGCGATGAAGCCTGCGATGACGCGAAGCAACGACCAACCCAAGTGCTGCCAGAGCGAGAAGTTCTGATAGCCTTCATTGGCGATCTCGAAAAAACGCGCAACGACCGTTTCCGGCGCAGGTAGCCAGATCGGGTTCATTTGCAAACCCTGCGCTGGCGTAAAGCTGATGGCGCCCTTCCCGGTCAGCGATACAGTGCCGTCGCCAACATTGACTTTTGCGTCAGGACCGATTGGATTGCCATTGATCGCGATGATCTTTGCGCCATCTGCGCGTTTGGCGTCGTCGTTCTTGTCAAACAAGATGGTCGAGGACCGCCCGGTTGGCGCAGCAAATGCATCGTCTTTGGCGAAGCCCGTACCGGGATCAACCTCGAAGTCTTCTGCATCTTCTCCGAAGGGTGGGACGCGGATGAAGACGGTGGCGTCATCGGTCGTGCCGTCTGCATTCTCGACCGTGTAGGTGAATTGGGTTTCCCCCACAAACGGCCCCGGAACATGTAGCGGGATCAGTTTCGATCCTGTGAATGCCGCCCAGATTACGAAGATAACCAGAATCGAGATGATTGAGGCTGCGCGATCCGCGCGTACAGCGCTTTCATCGCCAAAGGTTACAGTTTTCAGGCTGGTAAAGTCCTGACGGCTTTGCAGGCCCTTGCGCAGCAGGTGAACGATCAAAAACGCGCCGCCGAACAGGCCGATATAAAACAGAAGTACGATCATGATGCTTGCTCCGTCCGGCCCATGATTTCTTCTTCCATTTCCCAGATCATGGACAGGATTTCATCTCGGGTTTCGGCGAAACCTTCGGATTTTTTGACATCGCGAAGGTCGGCGTTCACGCCGCGTTCCGCGAAAGGCAGATTGTATTCCTTGTGGATGCGCCCCGGACGTGGGGCCATCACGATCAAGCGTTCACCCAGCAACAGGGCCTCCTCGACCGAGTGGGTGATCAGGATGATGGTTTTACCCGTTTCTTTCCAGAGCTTAAGGACCAGGCCTTGCATCTTTTCCCGGGTCAGCGCATCCAGCGCGCCCAAAGGTTCATCCATTAGGATCACGTCAGGCTCATTCGCCAGACACCGGGCCAGGGCCACGCGCTGCTGCATACCGCCCGACAGCTCATAGACGGCCTTTTCCTTGAAGTCCTGAAGGCCGACGACCTCAAGAAGATGGTCCGAGATCTTATCGCGCTCTTCTTTGGGCATGCCCTTCATGCGCGGGCCGAATTCCACATTTTCGCGCACGTTCATCCATTCGAACAAGGCGCCTTTCTGAAACACCATGCCGCGTTCCGCGTCCGGCCCTTCGACCACGTGGCCATTTAGCTCGACCCGGCCCGAGGTGGGCGCAAGGAAGCCCGCGACGATGTTCAGCAACGTTGTCTTGCCGCATCCCGAGGGCCCGAGGACCGAGACCAACTCACCTTCTTTAAGGCTGAGTGTGACGTCCTGAAGGGCCTGTACCGAGGTGCCGTTGGGCAAGTCAAAGCGCATGGACAAATCAATGATGTCCAGTTCAGGCATTCCGTTTCCTTCCTGCTGTTGTTTCCGAAGGCCAGCCGGATGACCGGCCCCCGGAATATGTATGTTGTATTAGTTGGACGCGGCCGCCAGCGGCGCGCTGTTTACAGCGCCCTCATAGGAGTCCAGCGCCGAGTCGATGCTGCCCGCATCCACAAAGACATTGGCAACGCCGCCCATGAACTCATGCGCGCCACCACCCAGCCATTTGTCAGACAGCTGCTCTTCAGCGGAGGGGAAGGTGAAGGTCGCGATGGTTGCCTCGGCATCGGCCAGGTCCATACCTGCATCCTTTGCGATCGCGGCCAGCATCTCATCCTTGGAGTCACCCGCGTTCCACTGCGCGTTTGCGTCAGCAGTCACTTTGAGGAACTTGGACAGCAGTTCAGGCTCTTCCTGAATGAACGAGGTCGGTGCACTTGTTACGTCGAACACCAGAATGCCAAGCTCTTCCTTTTCGGCGCCGGTCAACAGGATGTTGCCGTGGTCGAGCATACGACGCAGCGCGCCACCCCAGCCGCAGACCATGTCCAGGTTACCCTGAGCAAAGGCTGCTGCGCCGTCGGCGGGTGCCATGTCTACGATCTCGAGCGAGCTGGTATCCACACCGAAATGGGCCATCTGAGATAGGAACCCGTAGTGCGCGGCTGTGCCGATCGGAACACCGACTTTCTTGCCGTTCAACTCGCCGGCGTTGGTTTTGTCGATTTCCAGCGCTTCGGCCACGACGCAGTTGTCATTGTCCGAATAGCTAACCGCAACATCGACGGCCTGCAGGTCCTGACCAGCTGATGTGGCCACAACGAACGGCGGAACGCCTTGGCTTACAGCGATCTGAACGTCGCCGGATGCCATAGCAGCCGACATCGCAGTCCCGGTGTCGAACGACACCCAGTTGATCTTGACGCCCATCTCTTCTTCATAGGTGCCATTGGCCTTGGCGTATTGGAACGGCATCGGCCATTCGAGGAAATAGGCGACGGTGATTTCATCCGCAGCCGCTGCTTGTGATGCCGAAAACGCGGCAAGACCGGCGCAGGCCGTTGAGAGCAGATACTTTTTGATCATTGGTTTATGTTCTCCCTGTTGTGATGATCATTTTTTATATGGCCCGACTTTTTGCCGGACCGATGCCTGAGACAATAGACCCAAGATAGTGAAACAGCGAAACAAATTGTGCTGCGGCGCTGTAAAAACCGGGGGCAGAGCTGCGAAATTGGGCGCGAAGGCGCGCAAAATCCATTTGGCGGCTCTGCCGGGAATTGCTGTTTGTTTTCAACATGGTCTCAAGTTGAACCGCCCTCGTGCGCGGTTGCGCCAAAGACGTCTGGTCGAGCGTGATTGCGCTGGTGCCAGTGGAGGGAATCGACACCTCTGATCGCTGTTCCAAAGCGGGCGTCATAGTAGATCCCGTTCCTCCAACACCTTGCGCGCGACGCGGAAGCATTCAAGCGATTGAGGAACACCGCAATAGATTCCAACCACGTGAATGATCGACTGGATTTCCTCTTTGGTGACGCCGTTGTTCAGGGCGCCGTTACAGTGGATTTCCCATTCGTGCATTTTGCCCAACGCACCCAGCATTGCGAGGTTCATCATCGAACGCGTCTTGGCGTCAATCGTGTCGTCGCCCCAGCCAAAACCCCAGCACCAGGCGGTCATCGCCTCCTGAAAAGGGCGGGTGAAGTCATCCGCCGCCGCAAGGTTCTTTTCCACATATTCTGCGCCCAGGGTCGATTTGCGTTGCTTTAGCCCGGTTTCGAACAGGGTGTCATCCATAGGTCTTCCTCGTGATTATGCGACCCGTTGACTATTGGTCAGCCAATCCGGCAGACGGGTCTCCTGCCAGATGGGACTTGCCTTTATATCCAAATTCAAAAGCAATGAGTCGCAGGTCAACCTGCTTAGTGGCAGGTTCTACCGCACGGAATCCAAAAGCGTTTCAGGTCAGGCGGGGGTGTCCACGCCGTCCCGCATCCATTGCTGAAGCCGGGCGATGGAATGTTCGCTCATCACGCCGCATTTGGGGTCCAGAACCAGTGGGCCGGGCACATAGCCCTTGGACTTGAGGCCGCGATAGACGGATTCGACCAAGCGAATATCCTCGGCCACGGTGGTCTCGCGATCCTGTACAGCAAGCCCCCGGATCACATCGCTTTCATGGCCGCCTTCCGTATACCAGCCCCGCCAGACGGTGCATGTGTCCACGGTTTCGGCCCGCCAGTGATAGGTGTTCAGCACATTCCCCGGATAGCACTGGAATGAGAACATGGGCCAGAGGAACCACGATTGATAGTCGCCAGCATGGGGCACCGACAGGTCGATCGGATAGGTCATTTTGTCCAGCGCTTGACACTCGGTCGTGTGGCGCAACACGTAGCCGCCTTTTTCGTCTGGCCGGATGTCATAGGTTTCCGGCTTCACAACGCCCTCGGCAAAGGTGGGGTGGTTCGATGGGCAATGATAGCATTCCGAGTAGTTCTCGACCGAGACCTTCCAGTTGCAATCCTCCGGAATCTCGACCCATTCCAGCGGCGCAAGGTCATCTATATGGGGTACGAATTCGGCAATCTCTTCGCGCACGCCGGGATACCAGTCGTCCATCGGGGCGGCATCCTTGTCGAGATTGACAAAGATGAAGCCCAGAAAAATCTCGGTACGAACCTCGGTTAGGCAGATTTTTTCCCGTTCAAAGCCCGGGACCGACTTGATGTTGGGTCCTGCGCGCAGCCCGCCCGTTAGCTCATACGTCCATTGGTGATAAGGGCAGACCACGACCCGAGTGTTGCCGGTTCCGGTCACCATCTCATGCGCGCGGTGCTGGCACACGTTGTAGAAGGTGCGCACCACCTCATCCCTACCGCGAATGGCAAACAGGTTCTGACCAGCAATCTGAAAGGCAAAATAGTCACCCACATTCGGGATATCGGCCGCATGTCCTGCGAATTGCCATGTCCGCGCCAGCAGCCCGTTCATCTCATCTTCGAAGACGGCGGGATCGGTGTAGTAGCGGGCCTCGAGCGAGTGGGTGAGCGGCTTGGTCATGATGGATCCTCAACTTGGAAACCGAGGGGCTTGCCTTGGGTAGCGTTCATTTGTGTCGTTATGTGTTGACCGTGGTACATTTGTTTGATTATCAAATCCACAGAAATCTGCGACTCTGGAACAGGAATCCTGCGATGTCCAAGAAAGAACTGCCCGAACGCGCAAAGGTCGTCATTGTTGGCGGCGGGGTCATGGGCTGCGGCCTAGCCTACCACCTTGGCCACGAAGGATGGGGGGAGGAGACCATCCTGCTGGAAAAGGCCGAGCTGACCAGCGGCTCGACCTGGCACGCGGCGGGTCAGATCACTCATTCCACAAGCTCCTACGGGCTGGGCAAGATGGTCGACTACAATATCGGCCTCTATTCGAAAATGCTGGAAGAAGAGACCGGTCAGGCCGTCACGTGGCACGGTTGCGGCTCGTTCCGGCTGGCCTATACCGAGGATGAGATGGACTGGCTGCGCCATACGCTGTCCGTCGGTCGCGCCCTTGGCTTCAATATCGAGCTGGTGGGCCCCGAGTTCATTGCCGAAAAGCACCCGTTCTACAATCTCGATGGTGTTTTAGGCGCGCTGTATACGCCGGATGATGGCCATGTTGACCCTTCGAATGTGACTATGGCGATGGCGGCGGGTGCGCGGCAGAAAGGTGTGAAGATCTTCCGCCATTGCCGCGCGACCAACATCACGCAGAACGATGCAGGCGAATGGGTGGTCGAGACCGAACAGGGCACGATCACCTGCGAACATGTGGTCAACGCGGGCGGCACCTATGCGCGTCAAATGGGCGAATGGTCGGATCTACAGCTGCCCATGACCTCGATGACGCACCACTATTTTGTCACCGATAATGTGCCAGAATTTCAGGGTCTGGACACGGAATTGCCAGTGATCCGCGATGACAAGATGGTCTCGGGTTATATCCGGATGGAACAGAAAAAGGGCCTGATCGGGATCTACGAGAAAGAGAACTCGAACTCCGTCTGGCACGATGAATGCCCTTGGGAATACGAGAACTGGCTTTTTGAGGCCGACTATGACCGCGTTATGCCCTGGCTGGAAAACTCGCTGGAGCGAATGCCAATCTTTGCCGAACTGGGTATTACCCGCGAGGTGCATGGCGCGATCAGCCATCCGCCCGATGGCAACCCTATGGTTGGCCCTGCACCGGGCGTTAAGAATTACTGGTGCTGCTGCGGTACGCAGATCGGCATTGGCTGGGGTCCGGGTTTGACCCGCGAACTGGCGAAATGGATGGTTCACGGGGCCGCCGATATCAACATGCGCGACTATGACCCGCGCCGCTTTGGCAGCTACGCCAAGAAAGACTGGCAAGTCGTCAAGGCGCATGAAGACTATAAGCTGCGTCACGAAATCCCCTTTCCGCATTTCAACCGTCTTGAGGGGCGTCCGATCAAGCCGTCTCCGCTCTATGAGATCCTCAAGGACAAAGGCGCGGTCTATGAGGAGGTCTACGGCCACGAACGCCCCCGCTGGTTTGCGCGAAATGGCGTGGAACAGCGCGACCACTACTCGTTCCGCCGCAACGAGGTCTTCGACATGGTTGCGCTGGAATGTCAGGCCGTGCGTGAGCGCGTGGGGATCATGGACGTGACCGCCTTCACCAAGGTTGAGGTCTCGGGGCCGGATGCCTATGCGCTGCTGGATCGCCTGACCGCGAACAAGATGCCTCAGAAAGACGGTTCGATCACGCTGACTCATTTCTTGAACCGCAGAGGGCGGATCGAGCTTGAGACCACGATCGTGCGCATGGCCGAAGATCGCTACTATCTGGTCTGCGCCGCGTTCTTCGAGCAACGCCTTGTGGATCACCTGAACCAGAACCTCGCGGGAGAGACCGTCTCCGTCAAAACGCTCTCCGAAGATTGGTCGGCTTTGTCCCTGAACGGGCCAAAATCCCGCGAGGTGCTGGCCGAATGCACCGATGCTGACCTGTCCAATGCCGGTTTCCGGTGGTTGTCGGCGCAGGAAATCACTGTCGCCGGGCACAAGGTTTGGGCCTTCCGAATGTCTTATGCGGGTGAATTGGGCTGGGAATTCCACATGCCGGATGAGGCTTGCGTTGACGTCTACAACGCGCTCTGGGCCGCGGGTGAGGCATTCGGGATCGAGAACTACGGCTCGTTCGCGATGAACAGCTTGCGGATGGAGAAAGCCTTCCCTGGCGCTGGTGAGCTGACCAATGAGGTCACTTTGCCCGAGGCGAATGTGGGCCGATTCTTCAAGCTGGACAAAGAGTATCTGGGGGTTGAAGCCACCCGCGCCAGCGCCGCACAGGCCCAAGCCGGTCAAATGCCTTGGATCTGCGCCTATCTGGAAATCGAGCCGGACGGTATCGAAGATGGACATGGGGGTGAGGCAATCCGCATCGACGGAAAGGTCGTTGGCGCGACGGCTTCGGTTGCCTATGGCCATAGCGTCGGCAAGATCCTCGCCTTTGCTTTCGTCAAGCCACATGTGAATGTCCCCGGCACTGAGGTTGAGGTCGTGATCGCTGGCAGCCCGCGCAAGGGGCGTATCCTTGGCGAAGCGGCCTATGATCCAAAGTCCGAGCGTCCCAGAACGGACGCTCCAGCCGCAGTTCCGGCATAAATACGAAGGGGGCAGGGCGCGCGTTTCTGCCCCCCTCAACACGCTCTGCGCCAAAAGGAAGTCTAAGTTGAAGATCACCCGTATTGCCGTTTGGGAAGTCCCGCTGACCAGCCATGAAACCTACTACATGGCGGATGGGAAAACCTGCGATACAACGACATCCGTGGTTCTGCGGCTTGATACGGATACAGGCTTGCAGGGCTGGGGGGAGGTCTGCCCGATCCCTCATTATCTGCCGGCCTATGCCAAGGGTGTCGTTCCGGCCGTGACCGAGTTGGCCCCGGTCTTGATCGGGGCCGATCCTGTTGGACCCGGGGCTTTGATGGAGAAACTGAACGCATACCTTCCGGGCCATGGCTATGCGAAATCGGCCATTGATACTGCGCTTTGGGATCTGACGGCGCAGGTGGCAAGTCTGCCCTTGTACAAACTGTTGGGCGGGCGTCAGGTCAAAGATATGCCGCTCTATCATTCGATCACCTGCGTCGCCCCGCATGAAATGGCCCGGATGGCGCGAGACGCTTTTGACAAAGGAATGCGCCAGTTTCAGGTCAAGCTGGGCGCAGATGCAGACTGGCAAACGGATGTCGAACGCCTGGCCAAAGTGCGTGAGGCCGTCGGCCCCGGCCCGCTGGTCTATGGCGATTGGAACTGCGGCAGCGATGCGTTGACAGCGATCCGCGTGGGGCGTGCGGCGGCCCATCTGGATGTGATGCTGGAACAACCCTGCGCGACGCTGGAAGAATGCGCCCACGTGCAGCGCTCAACCGGTCTGCCGATGAAGATTGACGAGAACGCCTTAGATATTGCCTCGGTCATTCAGGCGCATCAGTTGGGTTGTATGCAGGCCGTTGCGTTGAAACTGTCCAAGATGAGCGGCCTGTCGGCTATGCGTCAAATCCGCGACCTGTGTCTGACCCTGGGTACGCAGATGTGTATCGAGGATACTTGGGGCAGTGACATCACCACGGCTGCGCTGTTGCATCTGGCGGCCTCGACGCCTGCGCGCGGGATCATGAATACCTGTGACCTCAGCCACTATGTCGGCCCCCGCCTTGCGCCGGATGGGCCCGTGCGCGAAAAAGGCCGTATTGCCCCGCCCGAAGGGGTTGGGCTTGGGGTGACCCCCAATACCGAAGTCTTGGGTCAGCCCGTTGCGATCCTTGACTAAGCTGTCTAGGCCAGTTGCCCGTTTTCTATTTGCAACGCGCTTGAGATCGCAATGTCCTGAGCCGCTAGCCCGGTCAGATCTGCGATGGTGATCTGATCGGTCGATTGCCGACCGGGATGCGCGCCAGACAGGATATTTCCGAGCGTAGTGACATCGGCCTCGGTCAGGTGGCCGGTTTTGGCAAGGGTCTGGAACTCTCCGTGATCCAAACACTGCTCGGGTGAGTCGCAGACCAGCAGATCGGCGCGGGCGACCAGATCGGCCTCAAGCTCCTGTTTGCCGGGGCAGTCGGCTCCGACGGCCGAGATATGCGTACCCGGTTGCACCCAGTCACTTGCGATCAAAAAGCTCTGAGCAGGTGTTGTCGTGATGATGGCTTGTGCCGTCTTGCAGACCGAGGGCAGGTCATAGGCGCGTTCAGCCCTTAACCCAATCGCGGTCAGGTCATCTACTGTCGCCTTGGCCATATCTGGGGACCGCCCCCAGATATGGAAGGACAAAGCCCTATCCGGGATCAGCTGTTGCAGGCACTGGGCCTGGTGACGGGCCTGCAAGCCGGTGCCGACGATCAGCACATTCTCAAACCCCTCAACCGCAAGCGCCTGTGTCGCCAATGCCCCGCCGATCCCGGTGCGGATATCGGTCAGCCAGCCTTCGTCCTGCAAAAAAGCCACCGGCGCGCCGGTTTTGGCCGAGAAGACAAGGTTCATGCCGTTCGAGCTGGGCAAGCCTTTGGAGGGATTGTCGTAAAACCCGGTCGCGATCTTGATGACAAAGATATCGTCATCTTCGATATGGCCGGATTTGACGTGACAATCCCCTGCGACCTTGGGGAAGCCCAGATAGGTGACCGGCGGGGTCTGAACCCGCCCCTGCGCGACGGCGATATAGGCAGCGCGGATCTCATCAACAGCCCTAGGGAAGTCGAATCGATCCTGAATCTGCGACTTGTCCAGCTGGATCATCTATGCCCCTCTTAGGCGGCGCTGTGGCGGGCCAGAAAGCCCGAGAGTTTCTCCAGACCCGCTTTCAGATCCGCCGTGGGATTTGTGTAGCCCAGACGCAGCCAGCCCTCCATGTCCATGGCGCTGCCCGGGGTCAGCATCACGCCGTCTTCTTTCAGGAAAGTCACGCACAGTTCACGCGAGGACATGGGCAGGTCGTATTTCAGCAAGGCCGTGGTGCCGGATTTCGGCTTGACCCACGATATCAGAGGCTCCTGCGCGATCCAGTCTTCGACAATCTGCAAGTTCTCACGGGTGATCCGTTGTGCGCGATCTAGAATTTTGTCGCGGTTTTCCAGCGCCATGGCGGCCAACAGCTCATCGACCTGACCGACCGAGATGGTGTTGTAGTCGCGGTGGATCATCACGTCGTGCAGCATATCCTTGGGCCCCGCGATCCAGCCAACGCGCAGACCGGCCAGAGAATAGGCTTTGGACATCCCCGCCGTGCTGATCCCTTTTTCGTAAAGATCAGCGACCGCCGCCGTGAAGCCATCCCCGGTCTGATCGGTGCCGCGGTAGACCTCATCACTCAGCAGCCAGGCCCCGACGCTGCGCGCTATCTCGACGATCTGTTCAAGCATTTCGCGGTCCATCAGCGCGCCCGTGGGGTTGTTGGGGTTGTTGATCGCGATCAGGCGTGTGTCGGGGCGGACCATGGCGCGCAATTCATCCAGATCGGGCAGGAACGCGTTTTCGGGCTTCAGGTGCAGCAGCTCGATCTCGGCCCCGATGCTTTCAGGGATCGAGTAGTGCTGCTGATAGGTCGGGATCACCGAAATCACGTGATCCCCGCGCGCCACGAGGGTTTGATGCACCAGTGAGTTCGCCCCGATGGTGCCGTGGGTGGTCAGGATGTTGTCGGGCGACTGGTTTTCGTACAGGCTGCAAATCGCATCGCGCAACCGGTCCGAGCCTTCGATCGCGCCATAGGTCATCTTCATCGCTGACAGGTCGTTCAGGATGCTGTTATGCTGCCCGGCCATCTCGAACAACTCACCCAGAGTGATGGATTCCACGCAGGTTTCCGCAAGGTTGAGCTCGCATTTCGTCTCGAACTCATTCATCCACATTTCGACACCGAAAGGTCTGATATCCATGGGTGTTTCCTCCTGCTCTCAGTTACGCCGAAGCCGCGTCATAGACGGCGCGGGCCATGAAGATGTCCTCTAGCCCCAACCCGATTGAGCGGAAGAAGACCGGTTTGTCGCCTGACGGTGTCTTGCAGGCCTCAACCTGCAATTCGGCCAGATCGCCGCGAATGCTGCCCGGTTGCCATCCGGCCTCGGCCGCTAGTTTCATCTCTCCGGCCGAACCGGGCGTAGTGGCGCGATAGTCGCAATAGACCTCGGCTATGGTCAGGAACGCCGGGTCGACCTCATGCGCGTTGGCGACATTTGTGCTTATCGAGGTGACCAATGTTCCTGCGGCCACTGACGCGGTGTCGAACACGGGCGTACCGGACGAGGTGCAGAGCATGACGACATCCGCGTCCTGACCGGCGACCTCGGCACTGTCGGCCAGTTGGACACGGCTATCTGTCGCCTGCCACTGCGCCGCAAGCTCGGCGTTTTGCGCAAGGTTGGGGGAGTAGACGCGAATGACGCTCCAGTCGCGCAGGGCCAGCACATGTTTCAGATGCGCTTGCGCCACCTTGCCAGAGCCGATGATCGACAGAACCTTTGCCTCGGGGCGGGCGAGGTGGTCGACGGCCAAAGCGGTCGTGGCCGCGGTGCGTTCGGTCGTCAACTCACCGGAGTCGCACAGCATCAGGGGTTGGCCGGTTTCCATCGACATCAGAACTGTCCAAGCGGTGATCACGGGTTTGCCGGGACGCACCAGATAGGGCGAGAGCTTGGCACCAAACAGATCGGCCCCGGTGCTTGCACCCAGATAGGTGATGAAATCGCCCTTGTCTTCTGGGAACAGCGTCAGGGTTTGCGACGGTTGCACGGCTTGCCCGCGCCCAAGCTCGGTAAACAGCGCGCGCATCGCGGCCAGCGCGTCAACTGAGCGCAAAAGCGCGGCAACGTCTGAGGCGTTTAGCACGATTGCGGATTTGGAGGTGTCGGTCATGACGGAGTCCTTGGTCTTTCAGTACGGGGCAATCCCCGATGTGTCTTAACGGGCGGGATGCGGGCAGGAAATGCCCTTTCATCCACGTGGGGATCAGACCCTTGCGTCCTTGATTACCGACAGAAACGTCGGCAGGCCGATGTTGCGGCCACTGATGACGACGACGGCGCGTTTTGGGGTCATCTCGCGGACCTCAGGGCTGAGCGCTGCGATCACCGAGGTGATCGAGCCGCCCTCGACAATCATACCTTCGCTATCGGCAAACCGGGCTATTTCAGGCACCAGCGCGTCCTCGGGGATCAGAGCGGCGCGATCCATGAAGTCGCGAATGATCGGAAAGGTATAGCGATTGCGCAGGCCGATTGCCCCGGTGATGCTACTGGCGAGGCTTGGAAATTCCTCGACATGGACCGGTTTGCCCGCCTCAAGACTGCGCACCATGCCCGGTTCGACCTCCATCGACGACCCGACAACGGAGATCTTGGGTGAGATCGACTTGGTGGCCAGCGCAATGCCAGACAAAAGACCGCCACCGGACAAAGGCGCGATGATCATGTCCGCATCGGGCAAATCGGTCAGCGCCTCTAGCGCGATCGTGCCTTGCCCTGCGATGACGTTCAGATCGTCAAACGGATCGGCCCAGGTATAGCCGTGCTGCTCCATCAGCCGATCCGCGTGATCCTGCGCCTCGTCCTGCGTGTCGCCATGCACAATTACCTCGGCCCCGAGGTCGCGCATGGCCTGACGCTTGTTTTCCGGACAAAGCGAGCAGACAACCACACGAGCCGTGATCCCCAGACGTTTGGACAGATAGGCCACGGCCCTGCCGTGATTGCCGCTGGACACAGCAATGATCCCGCGCGCGCGTTCCTCGGCGGTCAGTTGCAGAATACGGTTTGAGGCCCCCCTCAGTTTGAAGCTGCCTGTGGTTTGCAGGTTCTCCAGCTTCAGCCAGATTTCAAAACCTGCGCGCTCAGATAGGGCCTCAGAAAACACCAGGGGTGTCTTGCGCACGATGGGCGCAATCCGCTGCGCGGTGCGCATGATCTCTTGCAGCGAGACATAGCTGTGGGGGGTCGTCATGTCGGAGGCCCTGCCGTTTCGTTCAATGCCATCGGGACACCATGTCAGAAACCGGATGCGAAAAAATCCATTTTTTCTGAAGTGAACTTATTGCGGTGCAAAAGTGACGGCGTTCAGGTTTGAGTTTCCGCCAGCGCGGCCAGAAACAGATCGACGCGTTTGTCCCCGTGGCCCTTGCGGGAGACCAGCTGAATATCGGTGTCATAGGCAAAGACCTGCGGTAGAACTGATTTCAGCTCACCTCTCTCGATCCATGGCTCGCAGGCGTGGCGAGGCAGGTAGCCGAGGTAAAGGCCGCTAAGGACCATCGCTAGCATAGCCTCCATTGTGGCCGCAGTTGCCGTGCTGGTGAAAGGCCCAGGTGCCTGGTGTCGGTCGCGATCATCAAAGCTGCGTTTGGAAAATTGCGCTTTGGTCACTGCCTCTTCGATTTCGTCGGGGTCATACAGATCATAAATCGGATTCAACCGGCCGCAGCACAACAGCTGCTGTTCGACATAGACTGTTTCGGTGTTCAGCGAGGGGGACAATTCCTGAAACGGCCCGATGGCAATGTTGAGTTCATTGTTCAGCAAGGCGCGTTCCATCTGAGGGGCGCTCATTATGGTAATGTTCAGCGAAATCTCCGGCGCTTGCGCGGCAAACCTCTGGATCACCTTGTAGATCGGACACGAGAGATTGGTCAGAATCGCATCGTCCATCGCGATGTTGAATTGACCCAGCATGTCGCTCGTATAGGTCTGAACCGACCTGTTGAAGGACCCGATCGCAACGCTGAGCGAGCGGAGTTCCTGATACACAAGAAGCCCCCCTTCGGTCAGCTGAAACCCACCGCGTCCGCGGTCACAAAGCCGAAAGCCAAGCCGGGTTTCCAGGTTTGAGATTGCGGCACTTACGGCAGACAAGCTCATGTTCAGCCCATATTGCGCGGGGGATAGCCCTCCGGCTTCGACGACATGGGCAAACACATGCAATAGCTTCATGTCCGCATCTTGCAAGCGCAGTTGAACATCGGACGTTCCGCCCTGATCAGCCGTGCGCAAGTCTTGGGTCTTGTCTTTCAATTGATCCGCCCGTCGCTGATCCGGTTTCGCCACTATCTTTAAGTTAGGACAAACAAGAGGTGCAACGATATTGCCAAGTTGTTGGGGGCTCGCGTACGATTGGGCAGCGGGGATGAAAACACCATCCGATACGATACGCCTTAAGGGCTTTCGTTTTCCTCGTAAGTTTATCGTAAACTCGGTATGGGTGTATTGTCGATTTGCGCGGAGTACGTCGAATGTCGAGGACCAGCTGGCAGAGCGTGACTTCATTGTCAGCATTGAAATGATCCGGCCCTGGGTGAACCGGTTTGAGGCACTTTGCGGATTGTGTCAGACGAGACCTCCCGGAAGCATTCCACAAATAGCACCCTGATGAAGTTGTCGTGCTGTTCGGAGAAGAGAAATACTGGCTCAGGCGGGCGTTTGTTGCTAAAACTGATGTCCTTGAAATTCTTGCCCAACCCCGGCGAAACGCCAGATTTTCAAGGCGTTTCATGAAGCGGCTGATGGCTTGTATCGGCGCTCCACGAGTTATGATCGTGGACAAATTGCGCAACAATATCAAGCGGACCCATGACCTGATCCCAAACGAAGACCAAAAGGCCCATAAGGGCTAGAACAGTCGCATCGAAGGATAGCATCGGCCGACTCGAAAATGCGATACGATCCCTCTCATGGCTTGTAAATACACCGCTGGTAGGTGGTGGATGAGTTTGTTCAAGTCCCCGCGCCAGGCTCAAAAGTTCCTCGTCGTCCACGACCAATTTAATTTCGTTTTTTCGCCCCTAGCCGTTACCGAATACCAGCTAACACCTAATACCAGACTAAATTCTAGGCTGGCTACCTGTGGCACGAAAGCGCACTTGAGGAGAACGAATGACGGCTCATCTGTCGGCCAACTGTGCCCAGCATCAGACAACTTGGCAAGGCCAGCGTATCACATCCCTAATTCGACGTAATTCTGGTTCAAAGTAAGATCTGCTTTCCGGCTATCACGGATGACACGTTCTGCGTTGGGCAGATCGTTGGTTTTCGCGCGTTGTAGCGCGGTTTCCGGGTCGAATCCGTGCTTAATCCAGCGCTGCTGCAATCTGCTTTCAAGTTCTTCCAATGTGGGGCTGACAAAAACCGTTGCGGCGAAAACATCCTCCAACGTCCTCCACGGGTCGCTTTTCATCAAAAGGTAGTTCCCTTCCACAACCACGATCGGAGTTTCAGGGTGAACCGCAATTGCATTGGCGATGGCCAGGTCCATTTGGCGGTCGAACATGGGATGAAAGGATTCATGTCGCGCAGATTGCAGCGCCCCAATTGCCGTGCAAAACCCAACAGCGTCGAAAGTTTCCGGTGCGCCTTTTTTTGCCCGCAAACCGCGCGTCTCCAATACGCGATTGTCCAAATGGTAACCATCCATTGGCACAAGAGTGGCTGAAGGAACCGCCGAGCTCTTTTGCGCGTTCAGCGATTGCACAACGGCTTCCGCTAAGGTCGACTTTCCGGATGCAGGGGGGCCGGCGATTGCAACAATCGTCCGAACCCCAACCTGCCTCCGGGAGGAGATCAGGTCGCAAACTTGCTTTGCATCCTGCTTGATCACGCGGCGTCCTCTTTTGGAGGTTCCTTGGCGCCGGTCATGAAGGCCACCGCATCGGACATCGTGTAGTCCTTGGGGTCGATCGTGCAAAGGCGTTTACCCAACCGGTGCACATGGATGCGATCGGCGACTTCGAAGACATGCGGCATGTTGTGGCTAATCAGGATGATCGGAATGCCACGCGCCCTTACGTCCTGGATCAGCTCAAGCACCTTGCGGCTTTCCTTGACGCCCAAAGCCGCCGTCGGTTCGTCCATGATGATGAACTTGGTCGCAAAGGCAGCTGCGCGCGCAACGGCAACGCCTTGGCGCTGGCCGCCGGATAGTGTCTCTACCGCCTGATTGATTGACTGCACGGTCATGAGGCCAAGCTCAGTCAGTTTTTCGCGGGCGAACTTTTCCATGGCAGGCCGATCCAGCTGACGCATGTATTTGCC
The DNA here is from genome assembly GCF_056541705.1 of Ruegeria sp. AG1. Lineage (NCBI taxonomy): Bacteria > Pseudomonadati > Pseudomonadota > Alphaproteobacteria > Rhodobacterales > Roseobacteraceae > Ruegeria > Ruegeria sp. AG1. The sequence goes on from NZ_JBQFYU010000016.1 coordinate 67,016, forward strand.
CATGAATCCCTGTTTGCGAATCTCGCGCCCCATGAACATGTTGTCCGCAATCGACAGGGCAGGGGACATGGCAAGCTGCTGATAGACGATCTCGATCCCCATGTTCCGGGCGTCGATCGGCGAGGTGAAGTTGACCTTTTTGCCTTCTATTAGGATCTCGCCTTCGTCCGGGATCGTGGCTCCGCAGATGGCCTTGACGATGGACGACTTGCCCGCGCCGTTATCCCCGATGACCGCAAGGATTTCTCCTTGCCGCAGTTCAAAATCGGAATGGTCAATGGCGGTAACGTGTCCATAGCGCTTCACGATCCCGCGGCCTTGGACGACTGGAGTTGTGTCTGACATTAACCCGATACCTTTCTGATCCACTGGTCGACTGCGACGGCAGCGATGATGAGAAGTCCGATAAGCAGGAATGTCCACTGTGCGTCCGCGCCCAGGAGCCTTAGCCCCAGAGTAAAGACGCCGACGATGAGAGCCCCGAACAGGGACCCCAGAATGGAGCCACGCCCGCCGAACAATGAGATACCACCAATCACAACCGCAGTGATGCTTTCGATGTTGGCCAATTGACCAGATGTTGGTGAAACCGACCCGATGCGCCCGATCAACGCCCAGCCCGCAAAGGCACAGATCAGACCGGACAACATATATACGGACATCAGCGTTTTGTGCACGTTCACACCGGATAGCTCTGCGGCCTCGGGGTCGTCCCCCACCGCATAGACATGCCGGCCCCAGGCCGTATGTTTGAGCGCGTAGGCCAGCACGAAAATCAGAACGAGCATGAATATCACGCCAACCGTAAAGGTCGCGCCACCGACGCTGAATTTTGTGCCAAAGAATTGCAGGAACGGGGCGTTGGCCTCGATATCCTGACTGCGAATTGTTTCGTTTGCAGAATACAGGAAGTTTGTCGCGAGAACGATCTGCCACATACCGAGCGTGACAATAAATGGCGGCAGCTTTACGCGACTGACCAGCCATCCATTGAGAGCCCCGATCAGGGTCCCCATGGCCAGCCCGCACATCACCGCAATGGGCACAGGGATGCCGTAGCGGAACGTGAACTGACCCATAATGACGGAAGAAAACACCATAATCGCACCGACGCTTAGGTCGATACCGGCGGTCAGAATGACAAGGCTTTGTGCCGCGGCCACGATGCCGACGATCTGAACCTGCTGCAGGATCAGCGTCATCGCAAAGGGTGAGAAGAACTTTGAGCCCAGCAGAAGGCCGAAAATTACGATCGCGCCAACGAGAACGATCAAGGGTACAAAGGATGGATTGACGTGGAGAAGATGCTGCAACTTCCCCAGAACACCACGCCGGTGATCTTCAAACTCCGCAACGGTTTCTGACGCGTTGGCGGCGGTTTCGAATTCCTGGGCGTTTTGGTTTGCTTCAGACATCTCTCCCCCTTTTCGTGGCTGGCATCGCGTCCACGAAATCAGTGTACAGGAAGTTTCGGTTTGCTGGTGAAAGGATTGATGAGGCGCTGCGGCGCGCCTCACCTAAAGAGCTGTCTTTAGCCCCAGCAGAGATCCAGGCCTTCTGCAACCGACAGCGACTCAACCCCATCAACCGGTTGGTCGGTGATGAGCGCAACGCCCGTGTCATAGAAGTCTTTGCCAGGTGTGTTTTCCGGCTTCACGCCCTCTTCGGCCCATTTCTTTACGGCCTCAACACCAAGCGACGCCATCAATAGCGGGTACTGCTGGCTTGTCGCACCGATCACACCGGCTTCGACGTTTTGGACACCGGGGCACCCGCCGTCGACCGAAACGATCAGTACATCGTTTTCACGCCCGATGGATTTCAGCGCTTCATATGCGCCTGCAGCGGCCGGTTCGTTGATCGTGTGAACAACGTTGATGGACGGATCCTTGGCCAAAAGGTTTTCCATCGCGCGGCGGCCACCTTCTTCGTTGCCGTCGGTTACGTCACTACCGACCAGACGCGCATCGGTTTCGTCACCGATGACATTCGGATCCGCCAGGTCCACGCCGAACCCGTCAAGGAAACCCTGATTGCGCAGAACGTCCACTGTCGGCTGACTGACGTTCAGATCCAGCGTCGCGATCTTGGCATCGGCTGCGGCATCGCCCATCTTGGCCTTTGCCCATTGACCGATCAGCAGACCGGCCAAGTAGTTGTCCGTCGCGAATGTCGCGTCCGCCGAGTCTATCGGGCTAAGCGGCGTGTCCAGTGCAATGACCAAAACTCCCGCATCGCGGGCCTGTTTGACCGCAGGAACGATCGAGCTGGTGTCGGATGCCGTCAGCAGAATGCCTTTTGCGCCATCGAGAATGCAGGTCTCAATAGCCTGAACCTGAGTTTCATGGTCGCCATCAACTTTACCGGCAAACGCCTTGAGCGTCATGCCCAGCTCTTCTGCCTTGGCGGTCGCACCTTCCTTCATCTTAACGAAGAAGGGGTTGGTATCGGTCTTGGTAATCAGGCAGACGGTTTCCCCGGCAGCCTGCGCAGATGCTGCGGCCAAAGTCAGCGCTGTGGCGGATGCGGCAATCTTAAATAGATTTCTCATTTAGTCTCCTCCCAGAAAATTGTTGTGGCCCCGCGCGATTTAGCGACAAGGCGCGCCTCCATCCTCCAATGAAGGTCATGCTCAAGAAACCGTGATTCTAGCCTCTGTGTCAATAAATAAATAAAGTTTATTTATTAATTTGACTGCGCATCTTTTCATAAGAAAACAAGGTGTTTATGTATTGGGTAATGGAAAGAGAGGCGCTGAAAATACTAACTGGCGGGGTAAGCCAAAGCGGTGTTCGTGATCACAACGAACGCCTGATTCTGACGGTTTTACAACGGCATGGACCTGCCGCCGGGGCCGATGTCGCGCGGCTGACGGGCCTGTCCCCGCAGACGGTTTCGATCATTCTGCGTAAGCTCGCAAAGGACGAGATTCTCAAACGTGGGACGCCGTTGAAGGGCAAAGTGGGCAAACCTTCGATCCCCATGGAGCTCAATCCCGAAGGCATCCTGTCGGTGGGAATGAAGATCGGTCGCCGCAGCGCCGACCTTCTCTTGATCGACTTCACCGGTAAGCCGCGCCAGCAGCTCTCGACGACTTATGACTACCCGCTGCCCGAAGCTGTGTTCGGGTTTCTGGAGGAAGGATTACAAGACCTTCTGGCCAATGAACCCCAGAAGCTTTGCGACCGGGTGTGCGGGATCGGGATCGGTACACCGTTCGAGTTGTGGAAATGGCACGACCTGTCTGGGCTTGCGGCTCAGAAATTCAAATCCTGGAGAAACGTGAACTTTTTTTCCGAAGTCGCCAAGTTCAGCGACCTGCCGGTTTTTGTGGTCAATGACGCCACAGCCGCGTGTCACGCCGAACATCTCTACGGCCGCGGGGCCGAGTATCGAGACTATTTTTATTTCTTCATCGGCTCAATGATTGGCGGAGGCGTTGCCTTGAATGGCACCGTATTTGAGGGCAACCAAGGCAATGCCGGTGCCTTGGGCGCCATGCGGACAACGGGTCCTTTGGGTGAAAGCCAGCAACTGATTGACACTGCATCTCTGTTTCTGCTCGAGGACAGGCTGATAGAAGCGGGTATTGATCCGGTAATTTTGTGGAAAAAGCCGCAGGATTGGAGCAGCATTTCTCGCTATGTCGAACCCTGGATCGGCACCACGGCACAGGAACTGGCCAAGGCTGCGCTGTCTATTTGCGCGGTCATCGACTTTGAAGCGATTTTCGTCGACGGCGCATTCCCACCTGAAATACGGGAAGAGCTGGTCTCACGGGTTCGTCGTTACCTGGCCAACCAAGACAAACGCGGTTTGATTCCTCCGGTTGTTGAAGGCGCAGCTGTTGGAGAAAATGCCCGCGGTATTGGAGCGGCAAGCAGCCCAATTTTCCGCCAGTTTCTTTTGAACACCAATGCTGGGCTTTCTGGGATGTAACCGATATTCATCGCAGCCAGCCTTACAAGGCCCAAAGGTTTCGCGGGTCATGCTTTGGGTGGCGACCTTTGGGCGCCGATTTGGTACGTACGAAATCGGCTTGAATTTGACCATATTCAACTGCCAATGACCGCTTTGAATTGTCACCGGCTTGGATAACACTTGTTTCCAGTAACGAAAGAACGTGCTTTACCAAAAAAAGTTCAGGCAATTTGCACGCCAAAAAGCCTGCCATTTTCACGTAACTAAGTTGCATGAAGAAGAGACTGCATACTTGACTTCGTTCATGACGACGCTGTTCTGTGCAAAGTAGCCCAAGAGTCATAGTTGTCGCATCAGTCGTACAGGATAGGTCGGTAAAACAACTTCCGTTCGCTGCAACTTGGGAGAATATCTGCGGTATGGTCGAAGGGAGCACAGGAATACCTCGAAACGTCCAAGGCTCATTCCCAGAAGACAAAAAGTGAAGAGTGTGATCTGGGCTCCCAAAAACAGTTGTGAAGTTGCAATCTCATCTGCTCGAAGAAAAGGTATTGTTCCGAGTAGTTTTCTGACTTCCGCACGACGCCGGGTGTCAAAATTTGTTGTTTTCAATACAGTAAGGCTCTGTATCTTGAGGGGAAACGACCAGCGTTTGAACCCTGGAGACTAAATGATGGAATTGATTACAGAACAGCTTCGCGCCTTCCCGATCATGGCACTGTTTCTTTGTCTGGGTATCGGTTATGGCGTCGGAAAGTTTCGGGTCGGCAAGTTCGAGTTAGGGGGCATCGCTGGCACGTTGTTGGTGGCGGTCTTCATTGGCCAGATCGGTGGTATCAACCTTAGCACCGACGTTCAGAATGTTTTCTTTTCCCTCTTCATATTCATGGTCGGCTACAACGGCGGGCCTCAGTTTTTTGCGGCCTTGAACCGAACTGCGCTGACCAAGTTACTGGCCGCGTTTATGATGACCCTCTGGGGGTTGTTTTTTGTTATCGTTGTTGCTCGGTTGGCGGGCTTGGACAAAGGGCTGGCCGCGGGGCTGGCAGCTGGCGGCCTGACACAATCTGCAATCATTGGCACCGCTGGAAACGCCATCGATCTGCTTGGGCTCGCCGCTGATGAGGCGGAAAAGCTGAAAACCAACATCGCCGTAGGATACTCGGTTACTTACATCTTTGGTTCAATCGGCCCGATATTGGCAGTTAGCATCATTCCCATCATCATGCGTGTCGATCTGCGGCAAGAAGCGATTAAGTTGGCTCAGAAACTCGGCGGCGGTGGCCCTAAACTAGAGGAAGGAGAATTCCTTCCCATGAACCGGTTTGACGCCCGGGCCTATCAGGTAAATGGCGATGCAAGCATTGCCGGAAAGTCCGTCAAGGACATCGAAAGCGGCTATGATGGCGATCTGATCGTAGAACGATTGCTCCACGATGGCGCTCCTGTGGATCCGACCCCCGAAACGATAGTCAATGCCGGAGACACGGTGGTCGTCTCCGGCCTCGTCGCGACTTTGACCCAGTTCGAGGGGAGCGCCAGTGGTGAAATCGGAGAGTATCCCCCTGAACTGACGGTTGTGGAGGAACGTCGCAACGTCGTGGTCACCAACCGCAAACTGACCGGTAAAACCTTGGCAGAACTGCGCGAAGCTCTGACGGCAGATCAAAGGCGCGGTGTTCATATCTCAAAGATCACTCGCATGGGCCATGATGTCCCCGTCCTGCACAATACTGAGATCCACGCAGGTGACGAGATCAGTATTGTCGGTCACAAGGACGACTTGAACCGAGTTGCCAAGGTTGCGGGCTATGTGCCGCCTTCGGCCTCGGTAACCAATTTCATTGCATTGGGAATCGGTGTGGCCATCGGCTATCTGATCGGAGAGATCAGTTTTGTCATCGCAGGAACGAAGGTGGCTTTGGGGTCCGGCCTCGGTTGCCTCGTTACAGGTTTGATCATCGGCTATTTGCGCATCCGGCAACCCAAGATCGGCGGTATTAACCGTGGGGCCGCGAATTTCCTTCAGAGCTTTGGTTTAGCTGTATTTGTTGGTGTTGTTGGCCTAAATGCAGGCAAACCTGCACTAGAGGCAATTCAGGAATATGGGATCATACTTCTGCTTTTGGGTGTTGTGGTTACATTGATGCCGATGATCGTGCAGTTCCCGATCAACTACTTCGCCCTGCGTATCAAGAACCCGGTCGAGGCTTGTGCGGTTGTGACCGGGTCACGCTCGGGCAATCCCGGTTTTGCGACACTATTGGAAAAAGCCGGGAACTCGACACCCACACCGGCCTTCACAATGACCTATGCCGTGGCCAATATCTTCCTGACACTCTGGGGACCGTTAGTTGTGGCTTTTGTTCCGTAATTCAGGTCAGAAGCGGGCGCGACAACCGGGATCCTAGCTCGGAAGGTCGAGATCAGCATGTGTGTCAATATGCAGGCAAACCCGCACTGGAGGCGATCCAGGAATATGGGATCATACTTCTGCTTTTGGGTGTTGTGGTTACATTGATGCCGATGATCGTGCAGTTCCCGATCAACTACTTCGCCCTGCGTATCAAGAACCCGGTTGAGGCTTGTGCGGTTGTGACCGGGTCACGCTCGGGCAATCCCGGTTTTGCGACACTATTGGAAAAAGCCGGGAACTCAACACCCACACCGGCCTTCACAATGACCTATGCCGTGGCCAATATCTTTCTGACACTCCGGGGACCGTTAGTTGTGGCTTTTGTTCCGTAATTCAGGTCAGAAGCGGGCGCGACAACCGGGATCCTAGCTCGGAAGGTCGAGATCAGCATGTGTGTCAATCATCATGCTGATCCGTTGCTCTACGCTGTTACTGGATATTAACCGTGCAAAGGTAGTCTTTTCGAGGCACGGTAAGCCTGCACGTAACCAGTGGCCACTGCGCGTACAGCTCTTCCGATCTGGCGGTAAGCACTATCATCCAAGTTGGCGAAGGATACCCGCGCCGACCAGTTCGGCGCGTCAAAGCCCGATCCATTCAGCAACACGATCCCGTGGTCCTGAGCCAGTTTGAAGGATATATCCAGCGGGTGGACATTCTCTTTGATCCACTCGACAACCTCTTCGCCGACGTATTTGCGAAGCCAGAATTCGAAGTCGATAATACCGTAGTATTTGTCGAACAGCGGGTTGTCGGGAACTTCGATGCCCATCCCGTCGACCAACTCGTCAAAGCGATGTTTCAGAATACCCCAGCAGAATTTCTGATAGGCCTTCTCTTCGTCCATAAGCTCGACCAGTGAAAACAAGGTCATCATCACCTGTTGTGGCAGCGACAGACCCGCAGTGTGGTTCAGCGCAACATCGCGGCTGTCGGCGACGATCCGGTCGATGAACTTGAACGAGGATGGATCAGGTGTCAACGTTTCGTACCGTGCGTTGACGACGGCTTTGGTTTCGTCCGGAGCATCCGCGATCATCTTGTCGAAGATGTTATTCTCAGCCACCAAAATCGCGCCTAGACGCCAGCCGGTGCAACCAAAATACTTGGAGTAGGAATAAACCCCGATAGTGTTCTCAGGCAGATGCCCCAGGATAGATTGAAAGTTTGGAACGAAGGTCCCGTACACGTCGTCAGTCAAAATGATCAGGTCCGGGCGGCGGGTCTTTACGAACTCGACAAGCCGAGCCGAGACCTCGGGGCTGATAGCGACTGAAGACGGATTGCCCGGGTTAACCAGAAAGAGAGCTTTGACTTTCGGGTCGGACAGAATTTCGAAGTCTTCGTCGTTCAGTTGAAAGTGGTCCTCTTCTTTCGAAGATACATCCACTGTGTTTAGCCCATAATCTTCAAGGACCGGCATTTCCAGATAGGGCGTGAAAATCGGTGTGCCCAGCGCAATCGTGTCACCGGCATTCAGCAATCTCTGGTTCTTGAGCGCTTTGAAGATGTAACACATCGCTGCGGTTCCACCCTCAACTGCGTAGATATCAAACTTCGCATCCGGTCGGTGCCCTGCGCACATCGCCCACATAACGTATTCATGCACAATCGCTTCGTTGTGTTCCATGCAACGGTCGGGCATCGGGTAATGGTCGCCAACAATACCATCGGTCAATTCGAGTACGAAATCGTCTGGCGTAAAGCCGAATTTCTCAATCGCAAAATCAACGACTGCCACCAAAGTGTCCGCACCAGGAGGGCCGTTTCCTTCAACCGATTTGGCGCAATACGTTTTGAGCCGATCATAGCAGCCTGGCCCTTGTGGCATCCCAGCCAAACCTACCTCCGGCTCATTCCGATGGCGCTGAGCTTCTGTCATGGCGAACTGTCCCAAGAAGAAAAATGCCTCCCGTGCATTGGTGGCGATCCAGTTTGGGTTCCCTCGACCGGCATTTAGGTATGGCAGAGCCATCTGCCGCGCCTCTTTTTGCGCCAACTTGATAAGTTCGTCTTTGATTTGGAAAGGACTTAGGTTTTCAAATTTATGCAGGTTGAGCGATTCTGGCATGACATCAAATCCTTGCGTTAAAACAGATGACGTAGCTCAGCGGATCGCATGCAAGACAATGTGTCAATGAAAACAACGATGATTGAAGGGGGGGCAGCGTGCAACCGCAGTTTGCATGTCGTCTTTAGAAGCCTTGGCTGTAACCTTTTTGCAAGTCAACCAGAGTGATAAAGATTGCGCTGAGGCTCTGGGCTCGGAGCTAACACCCCGCAAATCTTGCAAAGTTCGCTATTCCGCAAAACCGGCATTGGTCGGGACCGCTAGGGAGATTGCAGCGAAGGGCAGAAGAATCCCGCAAATTTTCAGTTCTAACCGGCAGTAACTTTGCGTTTTCGATACGAGGTGGCCAACAAACCAATTTCGGCTTTTTGCGTTTGGGATGCAATATATGAGTTTTCGTTGCGAGTTAAAGAACCTCGGAAACTAGGTGCCGGAGAGTCGACGCAATTTATTGTGTTTAATGTAAAGAAAATCTGCTACTCTGCATTTCTGACATGCTGTAGTGAAGTCAATTGTTTTGCCGCTTTTCTAATAAATCCTCGCCTCCAAGTTGAGTTTCGCTTTATGTGATCAAACACCTAGGGTAAAAGTTCACACCAAATAGACGGCGGTCGCTGCGAGGGTATCGCGAAGGGGGAGACTTCGGGGTTTCGATCATAACGTGTCGCCACGAGCCTCCAGTATTTGAGCCCACCGAATAGGATCTAACATCGTTGCCGCGAAGGGCATTGCAGAGCAACGCACCGAGAGGGACGGTTCCGCCGATTGTATCGGCGTTTGTAGTACATCTCGGCCGTCTTGCTTCGTATTCGGCCTGCAATGCAGACACGTATCCTTTTATCTTTCCGCGCGTTCCGGAACCAGTTGGTGTCATAGCCACGATCCCCGAGTGGCCAGTCCACATTTGGTATGCCTTTCATCAGCGCTCGCGCGCCGACGTAGTCACCAACGTGACCCGCGACGAAGAAAAGGTCGAAATTCCGCTCTTGGCTGTCAATGATGGAACAAAGTTTGGTGTTCGTGCTGCCCGTGGTTTTTCCCCTCTCGTCCGCATCATTTGAACGCGCCCGCCGGGCAGTACACCAAGCGGGCGCGCCCGTCTGTCGGGCCGTTGATCCACTAGATCAATGGCTGACCCTCTGAATTTTCGTCGCCATGCTAGTCGCAGTTCGGTGTGCCTATAGATAGTCCGCGTCCACTACTTTGCAGGGTAATGCAGAGCGACGTCGCGACATGGGATCGTCACGGTTTTTCTCACCCTGTTCGGCGGCTAGGCTGATCGTCATTTGGGCGAAGAAGCCTTTCTCGCTCCTACGCTTCCATCGACTGTAGAGCGTCTTGTGCAGACCGTAGAACTCGTGCGCGGCTCGCTATCGTGTTCCACTACGATTGATGAAGAAAATCTCGCTCAGCACTCGTCCATCATCGACCCGTGGCCTGCCGCGCGACTCCGGGAAAAAAGGGCTAAAACTAAGGCATCTGCTCGTCGCTCAGTCAGGACAGATCGGTCATGCCATCGCTCTGCTTTCCAAGTCGTGCATGATGCAGCGCATCGAAAATCAAGGCATCCTGATCCTATGGCCTGACTTGCGTTCCTTTAATTCGGATAAGGCTCCCTAAACCGCCGGCACATACGCCAACCAGAATTGCAATCACGAGCTCCAGAGCTTCGATTTGAGCAAATTGAAAACCGGCAAAGACCAGTGTTTCGAACACGCCGACAAGCCCGCCCAGCGCCGCGCCCAGCCATATTTGTCTGGTCATCATTCCCAGCGCCAGCCCAAGAATGCCGGGCAGGCTGAGGATGTTTCCACCGATTGTCCCAAGTATATCTAACATCTCTGCCCCCTTCTTAATCGGCGCTGGCGTTGAGGAACGACTGGATGTCATTGCCAGAAACCGCCGCTTGTTTGTGCAGCGGTTTGCCGTCAACCGCTTCGGCTATGTCCTGGTAGGTCTCAAGATATCCCGGCGGCAGGCTGTGAGCGATGCCCTGGTGGCAGTCGATACAGGTCATCCCGGTGTCAATCGCACGCTGGTGCTCGCTCGCGGCGCGTGTTTCCTGCAAGGTAAAGTCCATATAGTCGAAGTTGTGACAGTTCCGGCATTCGCGGCTGTCGGATTCCTTCATCTTCTTCCAAACGGCCGAGGCCATTGCCAGACGGTGATCCTCGTATTTCTCGGGGGTGCTGATTGTGCCTGCGAGCTCGTGATAGACATCTTTCACGGCCATGATCTTGGCTTTGATCTTGTGGTTCCACTCATCCGGCACGTGACAATCCGAACAGATCGCGCGCACGCCCGAGTGGTTGTTGTAGTGGATCGTCTCGCGGTACTCGCCCAGATTAGTTTCCATCGTATGGCAGGACACGCAGAACTCCTCTGTATTGGTCAGTTCAAGCGTCCAGTGAAAGCCACCCCAGAATAGGATACCCCCCAGAAAGCCGGCCAAGATCAAAAAACCCGAACTGAACAAAACAGCCGGTGTCCAGAACGCGTTCCACAAGCGACCGATCCAGCCGCGTTTTTCAGGAGAGTCTGCCATCTTGGTGCTCCTTTCAATCATACGTTGGATTAGTTGCTGTGGGATGGTTCAAACAGGTTGTCGACCAAGGTAGGCGCATTTACCTGCGGCACGTGGCACTGATTGCAGAAATACCGGGTCCCTGCGATGTGATCCAACTCATTGCCGTCGCGATCGAGATAGTGGGTCATCGACAAGGTGGGCGCGTTGCGTTCGCCCGCAACTGTCCAGTCATGGCAGGACAGGCACTGGTTGGTCCGCGTGTCGATCTGGTATTGTTCGATAGAATGTGGAATCAGCGGCGGCTGCTGCCGGTAGTTCCGTACAATCCGTCCTTCCATCGTTTTGTGGACTTGATCCAGCGGGACCGTTTCATCCACTTCGCCGCCTCGCAGGGTCTCAACCTGGGCGGATTGCGCAAGGGCGAACCCGCTGAGGAGTACGACTGGGATCAGGGCGGCGACGCCTGTCAGGATTGGCTTGTTCATCTGTGCACTCCCTTAGATAGGTCTGGCTGTACGCGCATCGGGCGCGGGAACGGGATCGAAAGGCGCGACGACGTGGTCGTCGAACCGGTTAGTAAACTTGAAGACATCCACGGCGCATGCATCGATGCAGCGGCCGCAATTCGAGCAATCGGGCGACAGGATCAGCGGCGTCGCGTCCCGTTTGCCTTTCAGCGCTGGCGAGATGACCTGGTTCTCCGGGCAGACGGCGTAGCAATCCATGCAGTCATTGCAGGCCGTCCGGTTGGCGGCGCTGACACGCAGCAGGCTTTTACTGCCGATCAGGCCATAGAAGGCGCCGACGGGGCAGATATGGCCACACCAACCGTGACGGGCGACGACCAGATCAAAGATGAAGATCGCTGTGATCAGTGCCCAGACAAAGCCCGCGCCGAAAATCAGTCCGCGATGCAGCATGGTGATCGGATTGACCAACTCCCACGCGATGGCGCCAGTCAGGCCCGAGACGATCAGGACCGTCGCCAGTATCCACAGACGGGTGCTGCGTTTGGGTTGCCAGCCTTTGGGCAGGTCCAGCTTGCGGTGCAACCAGTTGGCGGCATCAGTCACCGGGTTGATCGGACAGACCCACGAACAATAGACGCGCCCGCCAATCAGCGCATAGGCGACCAGAACGATGATCCCGCCGATCAGGGCGGTCAGTTCCGGCCAGTGCCCAGCCACATAGCTTTGCAGCAGCACAAACGGATCTGTCAGGGGCAGAATGCCAAGGGTCAGCGACCCCGCCAACGTTCCCTGCACGATCCAGAGACCGAACCATGGCCCCAGCAGAAACAACGCCAAAAAGAACAGTTGGCTTGTCCGACGCAGCAGCAGGAACTTGTGCGCACCGACCCAGCCTTTGGCCTCAATAGCCTCCTGACCAATCGGAACATGAGTGTGAGCGCTCATTGGCCTGCCCCCGGTAGGTTATAGGAGGGCGCAAAGCCGCCCGGCGCGGCCAGATTGTCTGTGCCAGGCCCCGGCAGGCGGTCGGGTAGGTCGATCAATCCGTCCACAAGCGGACCGCCGTGGCTTTCTTTTTCTTCCCAGCCCTTGCGATAGTGGTCCGCGCTGCTACCGCGCGCCAATCGGGCGGGCAGTACTTTGATCGCAGCTTCGGGTAGAACACAGCTTTTCTCGCACATACCGCAGCCGGTGCAGCGGTCGGCATGGACGGTGGGGATGAACATCGCATGGTGGCCTGAACGCGCGTTGTGCGCGGTTTCCAGCGTGATTGCGTCGTCAATAACGGGGCAGACGCGGTAACAGACATCGCAGCGCAGACCGAGGAAGTTCAGGCAGTTTTCCTGATCGACCAGAACTGCAACGCCCATGTTGGCATCATCGATATTGTCCAAACCCGGGTCCAGCGCGCCGGTGGGACAAGCGGCAACACAGGGGATGTCATCGCACATCTCGCACGGCACATCGCGGGCGGTGAAATAGGGCGTGCCGGTCGCAACGGCATCGACCCCAAGTTCCGCCAGTTTCAGGGTATCGTAAGGACAGTCCCGCACGCAAAGCCCGCAGCGGATACAAGCCGACAGGAAATCTTTCTCAGACAATGCGCCGGGCGGGCGCAAGGCTTCCGCCGGAAGCGCGCGGGCATCGCGCGCCAACCAGGCCAGCAATGACCCGGCGACTACGCAGCCACCTGCCGCGCGCGCCGAATCCTGCAGGAAGCGACGCCGTTGCGGCGAGATAGGAGTACCGGTCAGGGACATGGGGACAACCTTTGCGATCCTTCCCGGTTAAGCGCGCTCGACCTTGCAGGCGCACTTTTTGAAGTCGGTTTCTTTCGAGAGCGGGCAGGTTGCGTCCAGCGTCAACTTGTTGGTCAGCTGATGCTCATCGAACCAAGGCATGAAGACCAGACCGCGCGGCACCTTGTTGCGTCCACGGGTCTCGACCCGGCTGGTAACCTCGCCGCGGCGGGTGGACAGAACGATCTCTTGTCCACGGCGCAGCCCCCGATCTTCAGCGTCCTGCGGGTGCATGTAGACGACCGCGTTCGGATAGGCGCGGTGTAGTTCCGGCACCCGGCGGGTCATCGAGCCCGAGTGCCAGTGCTCCAGCACGCGGCCCGTGGACAGCCACAGATCAAATTCTTCATCGGGCTCTTCGGCGGCGGGTTCGTAGGGGGCAAAGATGATGCTAGCCTTGCCATCAGGCTTACCATAGAACTTCACGCCCGCGCCTTCGGGCACGTAGGGGTCATAGCCTTCGCGGAAACGATAGAGCGTTTCCTTGCCGTCCACGACCGGCCATCGCATACCGCGCGCCTCGTGGTACATCTCGAAGGGTGCCAGATCGTGCGCATGACCGCGCCCGAAATCGGCATATTCTTCGAACAGACCTTTCTGGACATAGTAACCGAAATGTTCCGCATCGTCGTTGTGGAAGCCTTCGGCCGTCTCAGACAGCGGGAACTGGTCGATCTTGCCGTTGGCATAGAGCACGTCGTACATGGTCTTGCCGCGATGCTCGGGCATGGTGGCCAGCAGTTCTTCGCCCCAAACCTCTTCGACGGTGAAGCGTTTGGAGAATTCCATTAACTGCCAGAGGTCCGATTTCGCCTCACCCGGCGCTTGCACCTGTTGCCGCCAGAACTGGGTGCGACGCTCGGCATTGCCATAGGCGCCTTCCTTTTCGACCCACATGGCGGTGGGCAGGATCAGGTCGGCAGACACGGCTGTGACCGTCGGGTAGGGGTCGGACACGGTGATAAAGTTTTCCGGGTTGCGGTAGCCGGGAAAGCCTTCTTCGTTGATATTGGGCGCGGCCTGCATGTTGTTGTTGCACTGCACCCAATAGGCGTTCAGGTCACCATCCTTCAGTTTGCGGTGCTGCAGAACAGCGTGGAATCCGGGTTTGTCCGGGATGGTGCCAGCGGGAATGTTCCATGCGGTTTCGCAAATCTCACGATGTTTGTCGTTCGTCACCACCATGTCGGCGGGCAGACGGTGGGCGAAGGTGCCAACCTCACGTGCAGTGCCACAGGCCGACGGCTGGCCGGTCAGCGAGAACGGCGAGTTGCCCGGCTCTGAGATCTTCCCGACCAGCAGGTGCACATTATACATCAGTGAGTTCACCCAAGACCCACGTGTGTGTTGGTTAAAGCCCATGGTCCACAGGCTCATGACCTTACGGTTGGGGTCGGCATATTGCTGGGCCAGACGCTCCAGCTGATCGGCAGGTACGCCCGACAGCTCGGATGTGTATTCCAGCGTGTATTTCGAAACCGCCTCGGCATATTCCTCAAAGCTGATCGGTTCCATCTTGCCGCCATTTGGGTTCTCGGCTGCTTCCTGCAGTGGATGGTTGTCGCGCAGGCCGTAACCGATATCGGTGACGGTTTTGGTGATGTTGACGTGGTTCTTGACGAAGTCTTCGTTCACCGCGCCGTTCTGGATGATGTAATTGGCGATGTAGTTCAGGATCGCCAGATCGGTCTGAGGTGCGAACACCATCCCATTGTCGGCCAGCTCGAACGAGCGATGTTCGAAAGTGGACAGCACATGCACCTCGGAACCCGGTTTGGTCAGGCGCGTGTCGGTGAGGCGCGACCACAGGATCGGGTGCATCTCCGCCATGTTCGAGCCCCACAAAACGAAGGTGTCAGCGTGCTCAAAGTCGTCATAGCAACCCATCGGCTCGTCAATGCCGAAGGTGCGCATAAAGCCCACAACGGCCGATGCCATGCAATGCCGCGCGTTGGGGTCGATGTTGTTCGAGCGGAACCCGGCCTTCATCATCTTGGCAGCCGCATAGCCTTCCCAGACGGTCCATTGGCCAGAACCGAACATGCCAACGCTGGTCGGGCCCTTCTTGGCCAGTGCCTCTTTCCATTTCTCGGCCATGACGTCGAAGGCTTCGTCCCAGCTGACAGGTTCGAATTCACCGTTCTTGTCGTATTCGCCATTGGTCTTGCGCAGCAAAGGCGTGGTCAGACGGTCCTTGCCGTACATGATCTTGGACAGGAAGTAGCCTTTGATACAGTTCAGGCCGCGGTTCACAGGCGCGTCCGGGTCACCCTGAGTGGCCACCACGCGACCTTCCTTGGTGCCGACCAGAACCGAGCAACCCGTGCCGCAGAACCGGCACGCCGCCTTGTCCCAACGAATGTCAGACGTGCCGACTTGCGCCTGCGCTGCGCCTGTGGCCAGCGGAAGACCAGCCGCCGAAGCGGTAGCGGCGGCAGCAGTTGATTTCAGGAAGGTCCGGCGGGATTCAGAGATGGTCATGGCATGGGTCTCCGGTTTCAGGTCTGGCAGGAAGCATTAAGATGCGGACGGGTCTCCGCGAGGTCTTCGAAATGGTGATAGGTCAGGGTCAGAGAGATCACGCCCGGGATCTGGTGCAGATCCATGATCGTCTCGGAGGCCAGCTTTTCGGGCGTGTCCTCGACCACGACGACAACACGGCCATCTTCGGCAGTGGCATGGATTTCGACACCGTCAAACCCTAGCATCGCCTCCTGGGCGGTTTGCGCGACGTCGGGGGCGACATGGACAAGGCATCCGCAGATGTTCATTGCAAGCTCTCCCGGGGGAGTGTTTCGTGGCGCTCAAATCGGATTGTATTGGCCGGGCACGCGCTGGCGCAGGCGCCGCACCCTGTACAGGCCTCTTGGTCGACGGCGGGCTCTGACCGTCCCCCAAGTAGCAGTTTGAACCCAATCGCGTTGCAATCGCAGACGTCTTGGCACACACGGCAGCTCACGCCATTCATCGAAAGACATCCTGCTGTGACATGGGCCCGCCACGGCCAATCACTCAGGTTTTCGGGTTTCAGTGCACCGGTCGTACAGGCCTCGGCGCAGGCGCCGCAGAATGTGCAGGGCGAGGCTTCAAGGCTGACAACTGGCCAGCCCTGCCGATCAAAGGTGATGATGTGTTCGGGGCAAGCCGAGACGCAATCGTCGCATTGGACGCACAATTCGAAAAAGTGGTCCTGATCCGCGCCGGGCGGAATGATTGCTGTCCGGTCTTCGCGCAGCGGAGCACCACGCAGAAAGGCACGGCGGCTGGCTAGCTTATTCATAGGCTTGCGGTCCGCTGTTGATCTCGAGACTTACCAAACTCTTTATCGAACTGTCGCAGGCCAAAAATTGACCTATGTCATGTTCAATTTGATTAATTCTTGATCGTTCTTAAAACTTTGCACATTTCACGCATAAGAAGAAGAGAATTTGTTTCTACCCCGTATTTCACCGGTGCATCTAACCTAGGCCAATCATACATATCTCTTTTAAAGACGCCTTTGTTCAGATTGTTTGTAAGCCCGCAATGACACATTGAGGCTAGCGAAGGCGTCTGAACCTTTATGACGCTCAGCCGGCTCCGGTCAATATCGGCGGTCAGCCGCTACTTGTTCCGGATGTTTTCCGGGCCGTGCTTGTGGAGGATGGCGCAGTCGAGGTTCAAGATAGCCCGTTAGTTGATCCCGACACAGCACACAACGGCACAATCAGCGAAGGAGCTTCACCGTTGCAGGATACCAGTGATGCGCTTTCTCTTATCTGGATACTGTTCACAGCGGCCTGATATTGCTTGGCACGGTTAAGATCGTTGGCAGAAGTTTCGACGATCCAAATCAGTTCTAAGGCAGGATTATATCGGCAGGGTGAGAGGGCGGAATCTTAAGGTTTTCGTAATATTTCGCAAAAACTGAGGGATTTGCGAAGTCAAAAACCCAACGCAAGAAATTGATTTTTTTTGGAGTTAGAGGGTTCGAACCTCCGATCCCTGCCACCCGAAGGCGAGTTCCCGGGGTGAAAGTAGACAAAATAAGGGCTTTGAATGCCAACCATTGCACTTCAGTAGCAGATAGCGCTGCGATAACGTTGCGGTTTCATTGCGACTAAACCCGGCCCCTGTCGTATCATGGTAAGCTCTTGTTTTTCAGTAGGTCATCCAGCACCTTATGTTCAGTGCTAGTTTGTTCTCTACATTATTGCCCAGATCCAGCCCACTTATGCACGGTGAAGAGTTCTGCCATGGGTCAGTCCATTCACTTTCTCCAGGATGGCGTCTGCGTCAATGCAGTGGTGGTGATACAGATCGCCGATTGTTCCGGTCTGACCAAAATGCTCGACGCCCATGGGGATTGTCTGATGTCCAAGCACTGCCCCGAGCCAGGATAGAGTTGCAGGATGACCATCGACAACGGTGACGAGCTTGCAGTGTGGCGGAAGGTCGAACATCAGGGTTTCGATGTGGGAGCGTGCCGCTTGGTTGCCGCGAGAACGCGCTCGTTGAGCGGCGGTCCATCCGGCATTCAGGCGATCTGCGGATGTCACGGCCAATACACCTATGTCGCGACGGCCTTCACCAATCATACCGGCAGCCTTGATTGCCTCCGGCGCGACTGCTCCTTGATAGGCAATTACAACTTCGCAATTGGGCCCGGGTTTTCGCAACCAATAGGCCCCATCAATGGCACCTTGGCGGAACTCGTCGTCGACACGTTTGCCAGGCTGTTCAATCGGGTTGGTCGTCAGGCGCAGATATACGGACCCTCCAGTTTCATCGCGCAACCATGTGCGCTCGTCGGGCTGTCCTTCGCCATCGCGCTGCAGGTAGTCGAAGGCCCATTCCATAATCACCGCGAGCTCGTCGGCGAAGGCGGGTTCAAAAGCGGCCAACCCGTCTTGGCTCATCCCGATGAGCGGTGTTCCAACGGATTGGTGTGCTCCACCTTCTGGGGCGAGTGTGACGCCCGAAGGTGTGCCAACCAGCATAAAACGCGCGTCCTGATAACAGGCGTAATTCAGCGCATCGAGACCGCGGCTGACAAACGGATCATAGACGGTGCCAATTGGGATCAGCCGCTTACCGAACAGGGAATGCGACAAACCCGCTGCTCCCAGAAGCAACATGAGGTTCATTTCGGCGATACCAAGCTCGATATGCTGCCCTTCGGGAGTGAATTCCCATTTTGCCGTCGAAGGGATCCGGTGTTCTATGAAGGCGTCGGATTGCTCGGATCGGGCGAACAGTTTGCGCCGGTTAACCCAAGGACCAAGGCTTGTTGTGCCTGTCACATCTGGGGAGGTCGTCATTATGCGTTCGGCCAATGGGCTGTCGCCTTTTGATAGATCGTCAAGAATCTTGCCAAACGCCATCTGTGTCGAGATTTCGCGGCTGGTGTCGATCCCGATTGTCGGCACATCCAACTTGTCATCAAAATAGCGGCGCGGACCTTTGGCAAAGAAAGGTGTATTCGCAAGGAAATCCTTCAGTTTTTCTGGTTCCTGCACCGTCGCAAGCGGCTCCCATTCTTCGCCCTTCGGCACACCCATATGCGATTGCCACGTGGCAAACTGACTATTGTTCATCAGCCCGCCGTGGTTGTCCTTGTGGCCTGCAATAGGGGTGCCCCATCCTTTGACTGTGTAGGCCAGGAAACATGTGGGGCGATCATGATCTATGGCGGTGAATGTTTGAGCCATTGTCTCGACGCAGTTGCCACCCAGATTTTCCATAAGGGCCGCGAGCTCTGCATCCGTGCGCCGTTCGATCAGAGCGGTCACATCCCCCTGATCCCCCAGATCGTCCATGAGACGCTTTCGCCAATTCGCACCACCCATGAAAGTTAAAGCGGAGTAATCCTGGTTGGGGCAAGCATCAATCCAGTCGCGCAGTCGGTCGCCACCGGGCTCTTCAAAGGCCGCGCGTTGAAGAACCCCATATTTGACACGAACGACATCCCAACTGAATGCATCGAAGATTTTCTCGATCCGTTCGAACAAGCCCTCCCGGACTATACCGTCCAGCGACTGTCGGTTGTAATCGATGATCCACCACGTGTTTCGGAGGTCGTTCTTCCATCCTTCCTGTAGTGCCTCGTAGACATTGCCTTCATCCAGTTCGGCATCGCCTACCAGGGCAACCATACGTCCCATTGGCGCGTCTGAACCCCAGCTTTTGGCCTTGATGTAGTCCTGAATGATCGACGCAAAAGATGTGATCGCGACACCTAAACCCACAGACCCGGTCGAGAAATCAACATCGTCAATGTCCTTGGTCCGGCTTGGATAACTTTGCACACCTCCAAATCCGCGGAAATTCTCCATCTTCTCGCGGGTCTGATTGCCCATGAGATACTGCATCGCATGAAACACCGGCGACGCATGGGGTTTGACTGCAACCCGGTCCTCAGGCCGCAAGGCCGAGAAATAAAGCGCGGTCATGATCGACACCATCGACGCAGACGAAGCCTGATGGCCACCGATCTTGATCCCATCCACCTTTGGTCGGACATGGTTGGCATGGTGGATCATCCAATGAGACAACCACAGCAGGCGCTGTTCAACGATCTTCAGTTGGGTGGGATCAATGTGCATGGTGGTCTCCGGGTTCAGGCGGCGCTGCGGGCAGGGTAAGGCAAAGCTTGCTCCAGGTCTGCAAGGATATCTTCGACATCCTCCAGCCCGACGGACAGGCGGATTAGGCCATCACTGATCCCATGCTCGGCCCGTTCTTCGGGCGTATATGTCGAATGGGTCATCGATGCTGGGTGCTGGATCAGTGTTTCCGCATCGCCCAACGATACCGCGCGCTGGATCATGTTCAGGCGGTTCATGAATTCAATTCCACCAGACAGACCGGACTTGACCTCAAACGCTATCATAGCGCCCGGTTGGGACATCTGTCGCTGCGCTACATCGTGCTGTGCGAAGCTCTCAAGACCGGGGAAATAAATCTCACCGACGGCGGGGTGCGCTTCGAGGAAGTCCGCGACGACTTTGGCTGAATCACAATGACGATCCAGACGCAGGTTCAGTGTTTTTAGACCACGCAGGATCAGCATCGCGTTGAAAGGGGCCATTACCGCGCCGGTCATGTCCTTCATCCCGACAAGTCGGATCTCAGCAATTTGTTCGGCGGTTCCTACAACCAGACCAGCGACCACATCGCCATGTCCCCCGAGATATTTGGTAGCGGAGTGTAGAACGATATCTGCGCCGTGCTCGATCGGGCGGGTCAGATACGGGCTGGCATAAGTGTTATCGACGACGACCGTTGCACCAACCGAATGCGCAATTGCGGCGCTTGCGGCGATGTCCACCAAGCGCATGTTCGGATTGGCCGGAGTTTCGAAATAGACAACGCGGGTTTTGTCAGAAACGGCCGCTTTCAGGTTCTCAGGGTCTGTCATGTCAACATGTGTTATCGTGACCCCCCATTTCGCTAAACCATGACGCATAAAGGCGAAGGTGCAGCCATAGAGCGTTTTGTCCACGATGACTTCGTCACCTGGCGACAGCAGGGTCCAAAGCACTGCCGTGATCGCCCCCATGCCGCTTGAGAGAGCTAGCCCGGCCTCGGCCCCCTCAAGCACGGCAATGCGTTGTTCAAGAATGTCGCATGTGGGGTTTGAAATACGGCTGTAGATATGACCTTCACGCTCGCCGGCGAACATCTCTCCACCAGCCTCTGCGGTTTCAAAGGTAAACGTGGACGTCAAATGCAGCGGTGGTGTCAGCGCACCGTCATTTTCCAAAGGGTTATAAGCGTGGTGAATGGCACGGGTGGCAAATCCGGTTGGATGAGTCATTAGAAGCTCCTGAATCATGCTGAAGCTAGTTTGCGCCTTTACTTTGGGCTAACGGTTGCGAAATATATCAAATTGAATAGGTAGATTGGCATATCCTGCCAAACAAGAGGGTGAAATGGACGCTAAGGACAGGCAGATCATTCGAGCCCTGCAGCGTGACGGGCGCATGACGAACCAGGATCTTGCTGGCGAAGTGAACTTGTCTCCCTCGCCGTGTTTGCGCCGCGTCAAAAACCTTGAAGCCAACGGAGTGATAAAGGGATACAGCGCCGACGTTGACGCTGCCGCGTATGGGATGGCCATTACCGTTTTCGTGCGTATCAGATTGGAGCGACACAACGAAACGGACGTTCAGAACTTCGAGAAACGCGTTCGGATGATCGACGAGGTTCTTGAATGCCACGTGCTGACCGGGGCAATGGACTACCAATTGCGGGTTTTGGTGTCGGATCTGGAAGCCTACGAGGAATTTATTCGTCACCGAATTCATCCGATCGGTGGGATAGCCTCGATCGACACCAGCTTTGTCTATGGAACAGTAAAAAAGACCGCCGTTTTTCCGCCCGGATAGATAGACAGACTCAGAATGAGTTGTTTCCAACTGGCTAAACATTTTTGTTCACTGATTTCTTCCCGCCGCAATTTCCCATTGTCAGCATCGCGATAGAGAAGACATGCTGCACTTGCTGCGTCACTTTTGAGAAGATTGCGATGACCAAGAAACTCTACGAGAATACAAGTTTGGCGAAATACGTTGAGAGCCGGGTGCTAGAACTGAAATCGCTTAAGAGCTGGGCTTAGATTGCGGCCCAAGCCGGCTGTGTGAACCAAAACATGATCACGATGATCAAGCAGGGTCGCCCCTAGATGGCGCTCGATCGCATTCCGGCACTGGCTATTGCGTTGGATGCGGACCCTGCTTTCGTTATGCGGCTTGACCTTGGACAGGCGATTGGTCAGACAGCGGCCGAGGCAGTTGCGGAAGAGTTTGGCGAGCCCACTACCACAAATGAAATAGGTGGGTTGCAGGCGATCCGCGAGGCTTCGAACAATACTGATCCCAGGATTACCGGCAGGTCACACGCGGCGATCAATGTGATCTTTGGAAGTTGAAGTTCATTTCCGACCATAAGGAAGACCTGACCCCCAATGAGCGCGCGTGGCTGCGCTTTCCAAGAGAGGTGAGTAACAAGAAAGACCTGCTACCGACTTTAGGCTGGGTGCAGCTCCTTTGGCGCCTATGTGAACCTTGGAGAGGAAATAGAAAATCGGCATCGGACCCGGGGTGAGGAATGGCTGGTTCGACCTACCTTTCCGGATCCCGCGACAACGCCAAAAGGTTGCTTAAGGTTGACAAAGGTTTACATCGCGCCGGCAGGAATCGACGGAATGTAAACCTTATACCTCTCAAAACGACCGATTTCGTGCCAAATGGTTCACATTAAGTGCTTTAAAACCAGCCCCGAGATCATCCGCCTTGCGGTGATGTTGTACATCCGCTTCCCGCTTTCGCTTCGAAATGTCGAAGATCTGCTGCACGAGCGAGGTATCGACGTGAG
>NZ_JBQFYU010000017.1:0-80524 GCF_056541705.1 Ruegeria sp. AG1
TCACCCTGATGGGGGCGATGGCCCCGATCACGGTCGCGGGGGCCATCACGCTTTCCCATGCCGAGGCTCTGGCGGCCGTGACCCTGACGCAATTGACGAACCCGGGCGCGCTGCCGGGCCCAAAACCCAAGTTGGGTCGGCGAAGCCGGGCCGCCGCGGGTGCGGGAGCCCTTTGCCGTTTCTAGGTCAGGTCTTTGTAGCTTATCTCGCGCGTGTCTGCGCCTGGGCCGGTTTTCTCGCGGCGAACGATCAGGCGGTTCAGCGCGTGGATATAGGCCTTGGCTGACGCAACAACCGTGTCCGTGTTGGCTGACTGACCCGTTGCGATCATGCCGTCTTCGCTCAGGCGGACTGAGACTGTGGCTTGCGCGTCGGTGCCTTCGGTCACTGCGTGAACCTGATACAGTTGCAACCGAGCGGTGTTAGGATAGATCGCGCGTATCGCCTTGAAAGTTGCATCCACCGGACCATCGCCATGTTCGGTGGCTATGATGTCCTTTCCGTCCATCTCAAGCTCGACAGTTGCTTCGGCTTGTCCGCCGGTGCCGCAGGTCACTTTCATCGAGACAAGCTGTAAGTAGTCGTCATGCTCATCCATGGTCATCAACGCGATGAGGTCATCGTCGAACACCTCTTTCTTTCGGTCGGCCAGATCTTTGAACCGAACGAAGATGTCCTTGAGCTGGTTGTCACCGACGTCAAAACCCAACGTCTCGAGCTTGTCGCGCAGCGCGGCGCGACCCGAGTGTTTGCCCAAGGGCAGAGAGGTGCCGGAGAGGCCGATATCCTCGGGGCGCATGATTTCAAAGTTTTCGCGGTTTTTCAGCATGCCGTCCTGGTGGATACCGCTTTCATGCGCGAAGGCGTTCTTGCCGACGATGGCCTTGTTGAACTGCACGTTGAAGCCCGACACGGTCGCCACGCGGCGCGAAATATGCATGATCTTTGTGGTGTCGATGCCTGTGTGCCAAGGCATGATGTCGTTGCGGGTGCGCAGCGCCATCACGACTTCTTCCAAAGCCGTGTTGCCCGCGCGTTCGCCCAAACCGTTGATGGTGCATTCGATCTGACGCGCACCGCCTGCAACAGCGGCCAGAGAGTTCGCGGTCGCCATGCCGAGGTCGTTGTGACAGTGGGTGGCAAAGATCACCTCATCCGCGCCCGGTACGGTCTCGATCAGGCGTTTGATCAGGTCGGCGGACTCGACAGGGGCGGTGTAGCCCACCGTATCAGGGATGTTGATCGTGGTTGCGCCTGCTTTGATCGCAATCTCGATCACACGACAGAGGTAGTCCCACTCGGTCCGCGTCGCATCCATTGGCGACCATTGCACGTTTTCACACAGGTTGCGCGCATGGCTGACGGTTTCGTGGATCTTCTCGGCCATCTCGTCCATCGTCAGGTTCGGAATGGCGCGGTGCAGGGGGGATGTGCCGATGAAGGTGTGAATACGGTTCTTCTCGGCGTGTTTCACCGCCTCCCAGCAGCGGTCAATGTCGGCGAAGTTCGCACGGGCCAGACCGCAGATACGGCTGTTTTTCGAACGTTGCGCGATCTCGGATACGGCCTTGAAGTCGCCCTCGGATGCGATGGGGAAACCGGCTTCGATAATATCGACGCCCATTTCGTCCAGCAGCTCGGCAATCTCGAGCTTTTCGTCGTGAGTCATGGTTGCGCCGGGGCTCTGCTCGCCGTCGCGCAAAGTGGTATCGAAGATCAAGACGCGGTCTTGGTCGGTCACGTTGGTCATGGGGTTCTCTTTCTTCTTCTGTCCTAAAGCCTCTTGGCGCGCTGGCGTCCTCCTCTGAGCGGGCGCGCCGGATGGCACGCTCAGAGGCGGATTAGGATCAGTAGGCCACGCAGCGGCGCACCGCGAAGGGCGGTGTCGGCAACAAGGATATCTGCGCGGTTGATCATGAGGATGAGGTTATACCCAGCTTGCGCGGAATGAAAAGAACCAAAATGAGGGCGTGGTCCTTTCTGCGCGGATTCTTAGAGACCTGTCATTGATCCAGCCATTACCGCCGCTAGGTCGTTAGACATGAAAAAGGCTTTGATCATAGGCGCCTCTGGCGGAATTGGATCGGCGCTTTGCACGCGTCTTGAGGAGTACGGCATCCAGGTCACAAGCCTGTCCCGGTCTGTTGACGGATTTGACCTGACTCAACCGGACCAGGCTTTGCAGATGTTGGATGACCTGCCTGACCCGTTCGATCTGGTTCTGGTCGTCTCCGGCGCGTTGGAGATCAAAGGGGCAGAGCCGGAAAAGACGATCCGCGCGGTATCGGCGCAGGCAATGATGGATCAGTTTGCGTTGAATGCGGTTGGTCCGGCCTTGGTCCTCAGCCGTGCGCACAGATTGCTACCGCGCGACAGGCGATCTGTTTTTGGTGTTCTGTCGGCGCGTGTGGGGTCGATCAAAGACAACCGGATCGGTGGTTGGATCAGCTACCGGGCCGCGAAAGCTGCGGTGAATCAGATCGTCCATACCTCGGCTATTGAACTGGCGCGCACGCACAAACAGGCGATCTGCGTGTCTTTGCATCCCGGCACCGTCAAAACGGCCTTCACGCAGAAATACCTTGGTCGGCATCCGGCGGTGGAGCCTGAAGAGGCTGCTCAGAATTTGCTAAACGTGGTCAACGGCCTAACGACCGATGACACGGGTGGGTTCTTCGATTGGGCTGGAAAATCCGTTCCGTGGTAGTGGGTTAACCGTCGGAGGGTTCCGCCTCCGCTGGTTCCTCAGTGTTTTCTGCCTGAGCGGGTTCATCCTCTTGCGCGGGCGCTTCTTCTGTTGCGCTTTGCGCAGGCAGGGCGTCATTGTCCCACACGCCAGACTCCTCTTGGCCGTTGGCATAGCGCATGGTGCCTTCGCCGTGGCGTTTGTTGTCGAGGAAGCCGCCTTCGTAAACGTCGCCTGTGCTATAGGTCGCAACGCCGATGCCGCTGATTTTGCCGTCAACCCAATCGCCCGTGTAGGTGAAGGTGCTGGGCGTTGTGATCGTGCCTTTGCCGTGGCGCTTGCCGTTCAGGAAATCTCCGTCATAGATCGTGCCGTCCGCGTAGCTGGCCTTGCCTTTGCCCTGCCGCGCACCGTCGACCCATTCGCCCTCATAGCGATAGCCGTTGGCGAAAGTGACGATGCCGGTGCCATGGCTGACCGCATTCCGGAACTCGCCGGTATAGACGACGCCGTTTGGGTATGTGGCCTTGCCCTGACCTTCGAACACGCCCGCAACCCACTCACCATCATAGATGGTACCGTCAGGATATGTGTTCTGACCCTTGCCATGAGGCAGGTCCGCGCTGAGTTCGCCGATATAGGTTGAGCCATCTGGATAGGTGATCTCACCAAAACCTTCGATCTGACCACGGGACCAGTCGCCTGTGTAGCTGTAGCCATCTGTCCCGGTGAAGGTGCCTTTGCCGTGGCGCTGATCGTCTTCGTAGTCGCCCTCATAGACGTTGCCGTTGGCATAGGTTTCCTTGCCTTTGCCCTGACGGCGCCCGTCCAGCAATGCGCCCTCGTAGACATCCCCGTTGGCCAGCGTCAGCCGCCCGGTGCCTGTCATCACGTTGTTCTGCCACTGACCGTCATATTCAACGCCGTCCGACTGAACCAAACGACCTTGACCATGGCGCTGACCCTTTTCGATCTCACCTTCGTAAACCGAGCCATCGGCCGAGGTGATCTTGCCCATACCTTGCTTTTCACCCTCAACCCAGTCGCCCTCGTAGGCGTATCCGTTGGGGTCGGACAGAGTCCCCTTGCCATGATGGCGCGCGTCTTTGAACGCGCCTTCATATCGCAGGCCATTGGCATATTGGGCCACGCCGGTTCCGTTGATGGCCCCGTTGGACCACGTCCCCTCATAGGTGCCGCCATCGGGATAGGTGATCTTGCCCTGGCCGTCCGGCTGGCCATCGGCGAAGGAACCTTCATAGATCGCGCCATTCGCAAAACGCGCCGTGCCTTGCCCCTGAATCTTGCCCTCGATCCATTCGCCCGAATACTCGAACCCGTTGGGTAGCCGATACGACCCGGTCCCGTGCCGCAAGCCGTTCAGGAAGGTGCCTTCATAGACGCCTCCGACCTCGTCATCTTTGACGATGACAGTTCCGTCCTGTGCAAAGGCTGCTGCTGCGATCAGGGTCATGGCCCCTGCAGCAATCGAATTGCGGATCACATCCATTGTTGTTCCTGCCTGCCCGATCATCATTGCTTGCTTTCTTCGGCGCAAAACTAAGGGACCGTCACGGGCAGAGCAACGGCTTTTGCCGCATGGCCCTTTCACTCGCGCGGTGATCTGCTAAATGCAAAAGGACTGACGAAGGCAAGAGGGCAGCATGGCCGACCGTTTCCGCATCACTCTGGCGCAGCTTAACCCCACCGTGGGGGATATTCCCAGCAATGCCGCCAAAGCGCGCGCAGCGTGGCAAGAGGCCCGCGAGGCCGGGGCCGATATGTTGGCCTTCCCCGAGATGTTCATCACCGGCTACAACACGCAGGACCTTGTGATGAAGCCCGTGTTTCATCGCGCTGCCATGGCCGCGATTGAGGCATTGGCCGTGGACTGCGCCGAGGGTCCTGCCATTGCCATCGGCGGGCCGTGGGTCGAGGACGGGCGCCTCTATAACGCTTACCTGATCCTGAATGGCGGGCGAATCACCAGCAAGTCCCTGAAACACCATTTGCCGAACGAAACGGTCTTTGATGAGGTGCGTCTGTATGATTCTGGCCCGCTGGGTGGGCCGTACTCGGTGGGCAATTTCCGCATCGGCAGCCCGATCTGTGAAGACGGCTGGCATCCGGATGTGGCTGAGACGCTGGAGGAAACCGGGGCCGAGTTTCTGCTGATCCCCAACGGCTCGCCCTATTTCCGGGACAAATACGATGTGCGTCTGAACCACATGGTGGCCCGCGTGGTCGAGACTGGACTGCCGCTGATCTATCTGAACATGGTTGGCGGGCAGGACGATCAGGTCTTTGACGGGGCAACCTTTGGCCTGAATCCGGGTGGTGAACTTGCCTTCCGCATGCCCGTATTCGACGAAGCGATACGCCATGTAGACCTTGAGCGTGGCGATGACGGCTGGCGCATCGCCCCGGCCGAGATCGTCCCCCAGCCGGATGTGTGGGAGCAGGACTACCGTGCGATGGTCCAATCCTTGCGTGACTATATGGGCAAGACCGGTTTCAAAAAGGCGGTTCTTGGGCTGTCGGGTGGGGTCGATTCAGCCCTGGTTGCGGCCATTGCCGTTGACGCGATTGGCGCTGACAATGTGCGCTGCGTGATGCTGCCATCGGAATACACCAGCCAAGCCTCGCTGGACGATGCCGAGGCGGTCGCCAAGGCACTGGGTGTTCGCTACGACTATGTGCCGATCTCGGACAGCCGCGCGGCGGTGACCGAGACTCTGGCCCCTCTGTTCACCGGTCGCGATGCCGATCTGACTGAAGAGAACATCCAGTCCCGCCTGCGCGGCGTGTTGCTGATGGCGATCTCGAACAAATTTGGTGAGATGCTTTTGACCACCGGTAACAAATCCGAGGTTGCGGTTGGTTATGCTACCATCTACGGCGATATGAACGGGGGCTATAACCCGATCAAGGACCTCTACAAAACCCGCGTGTTCGAGACCTGCCGCTGGCGCAACGCCAATCATCGCGACTGGATGATGGGGCCTCAAGGTGAAGTCATCCGACCGTCGGTCATCGACAAACCCCCAAGCGCCGAGCTTCGCGAAGATCAGAAAGACAGCGACAGCCTGCCGGACTATCCGGTTCTGGATGGCATTCTGGATATCCTAGTCGATCAGGATGGCTCGATTGCTGATTGCGTTGCGGCCGGTTTCGATGAGGCCGATGCCAAACGGGTCGAGCATCTGATTTACATCAGCGAGTATAAACGGTTCCAATCCGCCCCCGGCACGCGCCTGACCAGTCGGGCCTTCTGGTTGGATCGTCGCTATCCGATCGTGAATCGTTGGCGTGATCAGGGGTAAATATGGCACATTGTTTCCTGTTTATGGTGTGGTGACGCTTTGAGTTCCCGCATTGTTTCCGATAGGCGCGTGCCCCGTTCATTTTCCGGGGTGATCCGCAGGCTATCCTTGTTTTTGTGACATTTTTCCGCCACATTTATGCTTGGATATTGCCTCATGTGAGGCGGGTGTGACGTATTGCTGCGAGGGGCGCAGGGTCATGGCAAACTGTTTTTAGCCTGACGACGTAACACCCGGGTGGGATGTCTGAGTGAACAGTGTGGTGTTACGATGAATGAGCAATATGATAAATCGCTTCACGCGCCGCGTGCGCTGAATACGATGGAATCTCCTCCCCAAGAGTTGAACGAGGAGAAACTGGATGCGGCCATTGCGGACATGCTGAGGGAAGATGCAAGTCAGCAGAATGTCGCGCCGATGAAGCGGCCTGAGTTCCCTGATCTCGTCCCTCAAGAAGAGGTCCGGACCGGGTCAAAGCCCAAGGCGACCGGCTTCTCGGCCAATCTGCGACAGAAATGGGCAGAGCTGTCGGGCGCGGCGTAAATCGCTAGGCTAAAGTCGTAGAAGGTGCGGCGTATTTCGCGGCACCTTTGGCGTGCGCGCCACAGGTCTACACAATCCTGTTGTAATCCTCAAAAAACCGGTTGCCAGTGGCGCAGTGGTCGGTCTCCATGGCGGTCCAAGCGATTGTCCATGAGCTTTTGATGCCCGGTCCCAAGCCTACTGTCTTCGATTCCGATTTTTCATTGCCGAAACAAGTCGATGTCGTCGTGATTGGCGGCGGTATTATCGGTGTATCGACGGCCTTGGAACTGGCCGAGCGGGGCGTTTCGGTCCTGCTATGTGAAAAGGGTCAGGTCGCGGGTGAACAGAGCTCTCGCAATTGGGGTTGGGTGCGTCTTGGTATGCGCGACCCGAGAGAGATCCCTCTGATGCAAGAGTCGCTGCGCCTTTGGCGCGGGATGGAGGACCGGATCGGACGTCAGACCGGCTATACGCAGTCGGGGATTCTGTTCGGGGCCTCAGGCCAGCGGGATGCGCGCAATCTTGAACGTTGGATGCGCCATGTCGATGGGTTGGACACTGGCGCGCGGCTCGTCTCTGGTGCCGAACTGGCCGAGCTGATGCCCGGGGCGCAGTCGGATATCGCAAGCGGTCTCTACATGCCGCAAGACGGCCGTGCCGAGCCGCAATGGGCCGCCCCCGCCATCGCCGAGGCCGCGCGTGATCGCGGAGCGGTCATCATGACCAATTGCGC
The DNA here is from genome assembly GCF_056541705.1 of Ruegeria sp. AG1. Classification (NCBI taxonomy): domain Bacteria; kingdom Pseudomonadati; phylum Pseudomonadota; class Alphaproteobacteria; order Rhodobacterales; family Roseobacteraceae; genus Ruegeria; species Ruegeria sp. AG1. The sequence goes on from NZ_JBQFYU010000017.1 coordinate 7,268, forward strand.
CGTCCGTTGCGTCGATATGCAGGAGGGTCGCGTTGCCGGAGTGTTCACCGAACGGGGCCGCGTAGCGTGTGACCGGGTGGTTTTGGCCGGAGGGGCGTGGTCGCGCCTGTTTGCGGGAAATGCCGGGATCGACCTGCCTCAACTGAAAGTGCTGAACACGGTCATGCGCGTGTCGCCGGTGGCCGAGGGGCCTGAGGTCGCGCTGTGGTCGGATGGGTTTGCAATCCGAAAGCGGGCCGATGGCGGCTATACCATCGCTTCGGGCCATGAAAACACGGTGGATATCGTGCCCGACAGTTTCCGGCTGGCCTTTAAGTTCCTGCCAGCCTTCGCGCAGGAGTGGAAATCGCTGCGCTTTCGCCTGTCAGGCCGATGGACGACCGAGGCGAGAGAGGACCGGCGCTGGCTGCCCACCGATGTGACTCCGTTCGAACATTGCCGCGTGCTGGATCCGGAGCCGTCGCAAAAGGTCATCCGCGGCGCGTGGGCGAATGCGCGCAAGAGTTATCCGGCGCTGGAACAGGCCGAGATTGTCCAGAGCTGGGCGGGGATGATTGACGTGACCCCGGACGCAATCCCGGTGATCTCGGCGGTCGATGAACTGCCGGGCCTATTCATTGCCACCGGGTTTTCTGGCCACGGTTTCGGCATCGGCCCCGGCGCGGGCTTGCTTATGGCAGATCTGGTCATGCACAGAACGCCCTGTGTGGATCCGGCCGCGTTTCGCCTGTCTCGTTTCACCGATGGCTCAAAGGTCCGGCCGGACCCTGGGTATTGAAGGCTTAGCCCATCATTTGATAGCTGACGGGCACAAAGCGGAAGCCGTCGCCTCGGTTCTCGACATAGCCAGCGCCTGGGAAGGGCATGTGATAGCCGATCATGGGCACCTTGTCGGCGGCCAGAAGGCCCAAAATCTTGCGGCGTGATTCCGTTGCCGCAGCTTTGTCCATGTCGAACCGAACTTCCCATTCAGGGTGCGCAAAGGACCAGACATAGTGATTGGCAAGGTCCGCAGTCAGAATAAGACGCTGGCCGTTGCTTTCCAGGTGATAGACCATGTGACCGGGGGTATGCCCAAAGGTCGCCATCGCCGTCACGCCCGAGGCCACGTCTCCGCCATCCTCAATAAAGGTCATCTTCTCGGCCAGGGGGGTGACCTTGGCAGCAACCAGATCGCCGACCCGGTTCCCGGCTTCCTGAGCGGACCAGAAATCATATTCGGGTGCCGCAGTGACATAGCGGGCATTGGGGAATGTCGGCGCGTCATTGGTGGTCATGCCGCCGATGTGGTCCGGGTGCATGTGGGTCAGCACAACCACATCAATCTGATCGGGCGTGACACCTGCATCTGCCAAAGCGGCCTGAATGCCGCCCTGTCCAAGTCCGGTATCGAACAGGATCAGCTCTGAGCCTGTGTTCACCAGAGTCGGCGTGAAAAAGAATTGTGCCACGTCAGGCGAGATGAAGTTTTCGGCCGATACTTTGGCGAATTCCTCATCCGAGGCGCCGCCACCGAAGATTTCCTGCGCTCCGTCGCGCGGCAGGCTGCCATCCAGCAGGGTTGTGACCGTGAAGTCGCCCAGCTGGAATGATCTTGCGATGGTCGAGTTCGCCTTTGTCTCGGCTCCGGCCGCCAAAAGAGGGGTCGCTGCGGATGCAAATGGAAGGGCTGCTGCGGCGCCCAGGGCCGCTCTGCGTGTTAAATTGATGGCCATTTCTTAGTCTCCCTGTCAGAACGCCAGCGAAAAAGGTAGTTCGCTTCGGGTCGCGTGCCACTTTATACACCGGTACTTAGTCTGCGTGGATGAACATTGCGTGTTAATATTTGTTCATCTTGCGATCTGGGGGGTCCTGCGGAACTTGGGTAGTCCGAAACGCCTGCTGGACAAAAACGCGCCTTTGTGACAAGAGCCGCGCCAACAGGAGACACCCATGACAACCACCCGTTTCGCCCCGTCGCCCACCGGTTATATCCATGTGGGCAACCTGCGCACCGCTCTGATGAACTACCTGATCGCCCGCAAAGCAGGCGGCACCTTCATCCTGCGCATCGACGATACCGATCCTGAGCGCTCGAAAGAGGAATATGTCGACGCGATCAAACAGGATCTTGAGTGGCTGGGTCTGCACTGGGATCGGGTCGAGCGTCAGTCCGAACGTCTGGACCGCTACGCCGAAGCCGCTGACAAGCTGCGCGAGATGGGCCGGTTTTACGAGGCGTTTGAGACGCCGACCGAGCTGGACCTCAAGCGCAAGAAGCAGCTGAACATGGGCAAGCCGCCGGTCTATGACCGCGCCGCGCTGAACCTGAGTGAGGCCGAGAAAGACGCGCTGAGGGCTGAGCGTGGCAATGGCGTCTGGCGCTTCAAGCTGGATCACGAACGGATCGAGTGGAATGACGGCATTCTGGGCGACATCTCGATCGATGCGGCCTCGGTTTCCGATCCGGTGTTGATCCGGGGTGACGGTCAGGTGCTCTATACGATTGCCTCCGTCGTGGACGATACCGAGATGGGCGTGACCGATGTTGTACGTGGCTCGGACCACGTCACCAACACCGCAACGCAGATTCAGATCATCGAGGCGCTGGGCGGCACTTGCCCCCGTTTTGCGCACCATTCGTTGCTGACCGGCCCGCAGGGCGAGGCACTGTCGAAACGTCTGGGCACGCTGGCGCTGCGTGATCTGCGTGAGCAGGGCGTGCAGCCGATGGCTCTGCTGAGCCTGATGGCGCGTCTGGGCTCGTCTGACCCGGTGGAGTTGCGGTCCGAGATGGCCGAGCTGATCGACGGATTCGATATCAACCGTTTTGGAGCGGCTCCGACCAAGTTTGATGTGCAGGATCTGTTCCCGCTGACCGCGAAGCACCTGCAATCGCTGCCGCTGGCCGATGTTGCGGACGCCGTTGCCGAGGCGGGTGTTCCTGCCGATCTGGCCGAGCCGTTTTGGGCCATGGCGCGCGAGAACATCACCACTCTGGCCGATCTCACAGGCTGGTGGGAGCTGTGCCGGGATGGGGCGGAACCTCTGATCGCCGAGGAGGATCGTGACTTTATCGCCGAGGCGATTGCGCTATTGCCGGAAGGTCCGTTTGATGGCGACACGTGGGGCACTTGGACCAAGTCCGTCAAAGAGGCCACGGGCCGCAAGGGCAAGGGCCTGTTCATGCCGCTGCGCAAGGCGCTGACCGGGATGGAGCGTGGGCCCGAGATGGCGGCACTCTTGCCACTGTTGCAAGTGATCCGCGCGCGAGGCTGATTGTCAGACCTTAGAACTTGAAAGAGGCAGGCAGTTCGTCTGCCTCTTTTTGTTGGTGCGGTTGGATGACCCGCACCGACGCCCGGCGCAAGCGATCGTCAACAAAATCTGTCTCGTCGGGTTTGAGCTGTTGGTGGCGCGGGTATCTTGGCTCGGCCCTGTCATTCAAGACGGGCGCGTCCCAGCCATCCGTTGTTGCGAAGAACCGATCGGCCCCGTCGGGTCCAAAAATACGCAGATATCCTTGCACAACGACGTCTATGTAGCTCAGCAGCAGTGGATGATGATCTGTCGGCGCATTGTGTCGGTCCTCCGGCACTGCATAAACAGCGATTTCAACATCCTGCGCAAGCGGATGCGTGACTGACCGCGTGGCGGGGATGCGGTCATAGGCCCACTCACGCTCATCCAGCGCGGCCCAGTCGTTTTTTGGCACATGGGCAATCATACCTTCGATCTCGGAATCAGGATCAGGGACCGCAGTTAGGAAGGCGACCGAGCGCAAGTCGGTGTGCTTCCATGCCCGCCGCCAACCTTGGAGCTTTGCTGGCCGAGGATCGGGAAAGTCATGTGTGGCCAAGTTCACGAGGCTGCCATAGCCGAAGAAATAGGGATCTGCCATCAGCGCGAGATGTCCTTTCGGTCGATTGATGTATGTCAAACCGCTTTTTTGCCGGACATGCAATAAGATCACATCAATGATTTAGGGAGGCCCTTATGCGGATTACCAAACGGACGAATATCGCCGTGCGCCTGTTGATGTATTGCGCGGCACATCCCGAAAGGCTGGTGACCAAGGCCGAGATTGCCGAGGTTTGCAACATCTCCGAAAACCATCTGGCTCAGGTGATAAACCAGTTGAGCCAGCTGAACTATCTCAGCACCCAACGGGGTCGCAATGGGGGCATGTCGCTGGCGCGCTCGGCCGATGAGATCCGGGTGGGGGCGGTGTTCCGGGATGTCGAAGGCGCGTTGCCGATTGCCGAGTGTTTTGCGGATGCCGACAACACCTGCCCTCTGACCGATGCGTGTCGATTGAAGCTGGCGCTGAAGGACGCGGCTGAGGTATTTTACGCCTCGCTTGACGAAATCACATTGGACGCGTTGGTTTGTGACAACGATCCTTTATTGAAAATCCTGCAACCCGTCGCCTGCGTGCGCTAAAGGGTCAATCGCTGGCGCGCAGGATGCGGGCTGGTCTTACCGATAGCGGACGTAGAGCGAATGCAAGCCCTGCACCCAGTGTCACGACCATTCCGGCCAATACGATGCCAACGGCTGAAGGCCAGATAACCGTATAGCCGGTGTCGAAGATATAGGTGGCGACGGCCCAGCCCCCCAGAATTCCGACCAGAAGGGCGACTCCCCCAGCGGCTGCTCCCAGCAAGACAGCACGCAGAGCAAAGCTTTGCAGGATGCGCTGCCGGTTCGCCCCGAGTGTTTTCAGCACCGCAGCTTCGTAGCGTCGCGCAGGCTCTCCGGCGGCGGCTGCGCCGATCAGGACCAGAAACCCGGTCAAAAGCGAGACACCTGCCCCGTAGGAGGTTGCCGCCGCCAACCCGGCCAGCAGGCCCGACACCCGGTCAATCGCGTCCCGCACCCGGATCGCGGTGATATTGGGATACTGGTTAGCCAGATCGCGCAGGATCGCGGTTTCGGCCTGTTCATCGGCATAGACGGTGGCGATGAAACTGTGTGGTGCTCCAGCCAGTGCCGAAGGGTTCATCGACATGATGAAGCCCATACCTGCGGTCGAAAAATCGACCTCGCGCAATGAGGTCAGGCGGGCCGTGATATCTCGGCCCAAGATGTTAACCGTCAACTCATCCCCAAGGGTCAGGCCCATCTCAGCGGCCTCTTCAGCGGCGAAGCTGACTTGCGGTTCTCCGGAATAGTCTTCGGCCCACCAATCGCCTGCTGTAACGCGGGCGTTTTCGGGCGGGCGGGTCGAGTAAGTGATACCTCGATCGCCTTCAAGAACCCAATGGTCCCCGGCTATGTCGCGCGCGGGGCGTCCGTTGATCTGGGTTATGATGCCGCGCAGCATCGGTGCGCTTTCGATCCGGCTGACGGATGGGTCGGATTCCAGACGCTCGGTGAAGCCCGGCATCTGGTCCTTTTGGATGTCGACAAAGAAATAGGACGGCGCGACATCCGGCAGGTTGCCCGAGATCGCATTGCGCAAAGTCCCATCGATTTGCCCAACGGCGGCCAGAACAGACAGGCCGAGACCGAGGGACAGGACCACCGATGCCGCGCCCTCACGCGGGTCGGAAATGGCCGAGAGCGCCCATCGTAGGGCAGGGCGGCCACGTGCTGCGGGTTTGCCCGCGCGGGCGAGGCGGCCGATGGCGATGGCCGACAGGGACAGAAGTACGAGCGCGCCCACCAACCCGGCGCTGGTCCAGAGCGTCAGTCGGGCCGAGCCGCTGAACCACGCGGCGATTGCGATCAGCAGGAGCAGCCCGAAACCGGTGGCCATGACATAGATGGGTCGGGGGAGGGCGCGGGCCGTAGTCAGCGCGTCGCGGAACAGGGTGGCGGCGCGCACCTCCTCAGTTCGGGCCAGTGGCCACAGGGTAAACAGGAAAGCGGTCAGAATGCCGTAGATCGCAGCCTCGGCCAGAGCTTGCGGGTAGAGGGCGAAAACCGCTGGGATCGGCAGCAGGCTTTCGATCATTGGGGCCAAAGCCAGCGGCAGGACCCCGCCCAATGTGACGCCGATGGCTATTCCGATCCCCGACAAGAGCCCGATCTGGATCATATAGGTCTGGAAGATCGTCGCGCGGTCGGCCCCCAAGGTGCGCAAGGTGGCGATGGTTTCGGTCTTCTGTGACAGGTACGCGCGGACGGCTGCGGATACGCCTATGCCTCCAACTGCTAGCCCCGAAAGACCGACCAGAACCAGAAACGCGCTGAGGCGGTTGACGAATTCAGTGATGCCCGGTGCCCCGTTGCGGGCATCGGTCCAGCGCATGCCGGTGCCGTCGAATGCCTCCTTGGCTTGCTGGGAGAGGTCTGCAAGATCAGTGCCTCTGGGTAGATCAAGGCGGTATTTGGTCGAAAAAAGCGTCCCAGGCGCCAATAGTCCCGAGGCCTGCAAGTCTTCGGTCCGGACCAGTGTCCTTGGCCCTAGGGCGAAACCGTCCGCCGCACCGTCCGGCTCATGACGCAGGGCCGCCCTCAGGACAAACTCCTGCGTGCCCAAGGCAAAACGATCTCCGACCACCAGGCCCATCCGGTCGATCAATGCGGGGGCCATGACGGCGCCAGGCAGGCCGTCTGCGCCCGCGAAAGCGTTGCCCAGAGGTATGTCCGGGGCCAGAGTAACCGCCCCCACCAAGGGATAAGCGCCATCCACCGCTTTCACTTGCGTCAGGGCGCGCTCAGTTCCGGTGTCTTGCGCGGCGACAGCCATCGACCGGAAATCGACAACCTCGGACACCAGTTGCGCGGTCTCGTCCATCCAGCGCCGTTCTTCGTCGCTGGCAAAGCGATAGGTGAACTCAAGTTGCGCGTCTCCGCCCAGCAAGGCGGCCCCTTCCTGCGTCAACCCTGTCTGGATGGCCGAGCGGACCGTGCCGACCGCAGCGATGGCGGCAACCCCAAGGGCGAGACAGGCGAGGAAGATGCGAAAGCCGCGCAGGCCTCCGCGCAGTTCACGACGTGCCAGTCGTCCGGCCAGTCGCAGGCTCATTCCGCTGCCTCTTGCTTGTCATCATCCGAGATGCGGCCATCGCGCAGGCGCACAACGCGGTCGCAGCGCGCCGCCAGCGATGGGCTGTGCGTGACCAACACCAAGGTCGCGCCGTGCTTGTCCCGCAAACCGAACAGTAGATCGACGATTGCCGCACCGTTGGTTTCATCCAGATTGCCCGTAGGCTCATCCGCCAGAAGGATCTGAGGGCGCGGGGCCGAGGCGCGGGCTAGGGCAACACGCTGCTGCTCACCCCCGGACAATTGCGCCGGATAATGGTCGCGCCGATGGGACAGGCCGACGGTGTCGAGTTCTGCCTCCGCGCGGGTGAATGCGTCCTTGTGGCTGGCCAGCTCCAGCGGGGTGGCAACGTTTTCCAGTGCCGTCATGGTGGGGATCAGGTGGAAATTCTGGAACACAATACCCATCGTGTCGCGCCGAAAGCGGGCCAGCGAATCCTCATCCATTGTCGTCAGATCCTGATCCAAAGCCGAGACGCGACCGCCGGTCGCTTGCTCCAACCCGCCCATCAGCATCAGCAGCGAAGATTTGCCGGAACCGGATGGCCCGATCAGCCCCAAGCTCTCACCCTTCATCACGGACAGAGAGATTTCATGCAGGATATCGACCCGCCCGGCATTGCCATCCAGAGACAAAGAGGCATTTTGGAGCGTAAGAACAGCTGAAGTCATCGGTCTTTCCATCGGAGGGCAGTCAATTGGGATATGGAGCGTTTGCAGCTCTGCGCAAGGTTCTGGTTTCAGGGCTGTTTGTCAGTTGGGGCTATACGGCAACAGCCGAGCCCGTGGTGGTTGCCGCATTGGGGGATTCGCTGACCCAAGGCTATGGGTTGGTCGAACAGGATGGGTTCGTCCCACAGCTGGAACGCTGGCTGCAGGCGAACGGCGCTGAGGTTCGATTAATCAACGCGGGTGTCTCGGGGGACACAACGGCGGGCGGCGCGGCGCGGGTCGAGTGGACTTTGACGCCGGATGTGGACGCGATGATCGTTGCGCTGGGTGGCAACGACTTGCTGCGGGGCCTCGACCCCGATCTGTCGCGCGCCAACTTGACCGCAATCCTGAGCGCGGCTGAAACAAGCGATGTCGACGTTTTACTGATCGGCATGCAGGCCCCCGGCAACTATGGTCCGGACTACAAACAGGCGTTCGACACGATCTACCCGGATTTGGCTGAACAGTTTGATGTCCTCTACGCAGAGAGTTTCTTTGACGGTCTCGCCTCGGGAAGTGATCCGAACGCAGTCAGCCAATACATGCAGCCGGACGGGATTCACCCGAACGCTCAAGGAGTCGCGCGGATTGTCGAGGCGCTTGGCCCATCTGTGCTGGAACTGGTCAAGACGTCAGGCGGACAGGGCTAAGGGCCTTCAAACCACTGTGACGACCGTTCCGATTGGCACACGGTTGTAGAGATCCACCACGTGTTCGTTCATCATCCGGATGCATCCGTTCGACGCCGCCCGTCCGATCGTCTGCGGCTGCGTTGTGCCGTGGATGCGGAAATAGGTGTCGACCCCATTCTGGAACAGATAGAGCGCCCGCGCGCCCAACGGATTGTCGCCCCCTCCGGGCTGAACATAGTCGTTATCCTTGAAACGCGCATAGGCCACCGGATCCCGCTCGATCATCTCTTGCGTCGGTCGCCAGGTGGGCCATTCCTTCTTCACGTCGATGGTCGCAGTGCCGGTGAACTCCAACCCGGCTTTGCCGACACCACAGCCATAGCGGACCGCCTTGCGCGGTTCGGTCACGTAGTACAGGTAGAATGATCGCGGCACGACCAGCAGTTGCCCCGGCTGAAACTGCTTTTTGATCCGGACAAATTGCGGTGTGGGATCATACTCGGCAGCCTTCTTGGCAACGACAATACCGGGGAGAAAGCTCAGGGCCGTTCCGGCCAGAAAAACACGACGTGTAAACATGTGCGCCTCTTGAATTGACCTGAAAAATCATCACTCGAATGCCAGAATGATATCTTAATTGGTCAATTATGGGGCAGATATTACGAAATTGTGATGTGAGGCCTGACGGCCACAGAAAAGGGCGGGGTTTACCCCCGCCCGTCTGAGTGGCTTATGCCAGCTCGATATTGTCCGCGCTTTCGCGACCGTCACGACCCGAGCGCAGCTCGTAGGTGACTTTCTGGTTGTCGGCCAGACCGGTCAGGCCCGAACGCTCGACAGCCGAGATGTGAACGAAGATGTCTTTTCCGCCATCTTCGGGTGCGATAAAGCCGTAGCCTTTGGTGGTGTTGAACCATTTTACGGTGCCTGCAGGCATATCCGTGTCTCCTGTTTAGTGCTGCCCACGTGGATGCGGCAGCCTGGCGTCGTCGGTCTGGATCGAATGACTGAGCGCCGTAGAAGGAGACAGTGGGTCGAAATAGAAAAACGTTAGCCTTTTGGATATGGCATTGGGGTGGCGTTGTGGCAAGGGGGGAGTCCGCACTGTGGTTACAAGCCAATGGTTCGGAGGAAGGCAAAAGCGCCCTTCAGATCGAGATTGACCTGCCTACAACGTGCCCGCAAAAGCCTGTGCCAGCAGACTTCCAGGCGGAAGACTTATTCTGCCGTCGTTTTGGTCCGACCTGTAGCCTTCGCTGACCTTACGGGCCATTGATCCGTAGAAATGCAGCGTTTCACTGTCCCGCGGTTTTTCCAATGGATAGATCTGCGGCTTGAATGTGTTTTTTCGAATCTTTGGGGCACCGTAAGGATAGTGCACCGGAGGGGGCGTGAGTGTCACCTCGGGGTGGTCCAGAGCAAGCAATGACAACAGGATGGGGCCGAAGAAGCTTCGGGGAAGATCGTTAGAAAAGAAATGAACGTCTTTGACGCGATCAAATACGGCCACTGCAGATTCGTCGCGGCCTTTATACGCTATTTTTGCATTCCACGAGTCGCGGAACTCTATTCGATCACGGCTGAACATTCCCAGATAGTCGGCAAAAAGGTCGGATTCCGGATCAAGATACATCACTCCATTCCAGATGTGCCGCGCCCCTCCGCGATATTCGCGACCAACGGTCAGGAGGCTGCCGTTGCATGTTACTGGCTTTAGAAAATAGACGTCGCAATCGACCCAAATCAGCCCCATTTGCTGCATCATTTTCAGCCGGAAGAAATCCGAAAAACGCGCAGGATGTTGCCGGAGAACCTCGCTGAGTTCCGGTGTGAGTGGGAGGATGTCAGACGCATCACGCTGGGCAATGCCGTCTGGTACTTGTAAAGACTTTGTGTCGTATGAAAAAAGATAGAGCGTTTGACCAGCGCGGAGAAAGGACGACAAGCAGGCATGTTCGACTTCGCCCAAATTCGGGCCGGACCAAAATGTGCCAAAACCGTTTTGCTGCATTTCGATCAATTTCCGCGCACTTACTGATAGAAAACCACTGTCTGGTGCTAGTACTCTGCAAAACCAGTATCAAGATTTTTCTGCTAAGGATGGCCGGATTGTGTGGCGGTGATGCCGGAACACAGAGCTCCGGCATCGCTTTTTAGTGCTATCGTGCAAACTTCTTATGCTTCAGGCGCTTGGGCTCCAGCGCGTCTGGTCCCAGACGGCGCTTTTTGTCCTCTTCGTAATCCTCGAAGTTACCCTCGAACCACTCCACATGGGCATCGCCCTCAAACGCCAGAATATGCGTGCAAATCCGGTCGAGGAAGAAACGGTCGTGTGAGATCACAACGGCGCAGCCGGCGAAATCGACCAAGGCGTCTTCCAGCGCGCGCAGGGTTTCGACGTCAAGGTCGTTGGTGGGTTCGTCGAGCAGCAGCACGTTGCCGCCCTCTTTCAGCAGCCGGGCCATGTGGACGCGGTTGCGCTCACCCCCTGACAGCAAGGAGACCTTCTTCTGCTGGTCGCCGCCCTTAAAGTTGAAGGACGAGCAATAGGCGCGGGAATTGACCTGTGCGTCACCCAGTTGGATGATCTCGGCGCCGCCGGTAATTGCCTCCCACACGGTGTCGTTGTCGGCAAGGTCGTCGCGGGACTGGTCGACATAGGACAGCTCGACCGTGTCGCCCAGCGTGATGGTGCCACTGTCGGGCTGTTCCTGACCAGTCAGCATCTTGAACAGGGTCGATTTACCGGCACCGTTGGGGCCGATGACGCCGACGATGCCGCCGGGGGGCAGGGCAAAGTCCAGCCCTTCGATCAGTTGCTTGTCGCCCATGTGTTTGGACAGGCCCTCGACCTCGATCACCTTGCCGCCAAGGCGCTGGCCGTTGGGGATGACGATCTGTGCGCGGGTCAGCTTTTCGCGCTCGGACTGTTCGGCCAGCTCGTTATAGGCGTTGATCCGGGCCTTGGATTTGGCCTGACGGGCCTTCTGGCCCTGACGCATCCATTCCAACTCGCGCTGCAGGGTCTTCTGCTTGGATTTGTCCTCGCGGGCTTCCTGCTCCAGCCGTTTGGCTTTTTGTTCCAGCCACGCGGAATAGTTGCCCTCGTAAGGAATGCCGCGGCCGCGGTCGAGTTCGAGGATCCAGCCGGTGATGTCATCCAGGAAATAGCGGTCGTGGGTGACGATCAGGATGGTGCCCTTGTAGTCGATCAGGTGCTGCTGCAGCCAGGCGATGGTCTCGGCGTCCAGGTGGTTGGTCGGTTCGTCGAGCAGCAGCATGTCGGGCGCTTCAAGAAGCAGCTTACACAGCGCCACGCGGCGTTTCTCACCACCCGAAAGGTTGGCGATGTTGGCATCATCCGGCGGGCAGCGCAGCGCCTCCATCGAGACGTCGATCTGGCTGTCGAGATCCCAGAGATTCTCCGCGTCGATCGCGTCCTGCAGGGTGGTCATCTCCTCCATCAGCTCGTCCGAATAGTTCTCGGCGATCTCCATGGCGATCTCGTTGAAGCGGTCGACCTTGGCCTTTTTCGCGGCTACGCCCAGCATGACGTTTTCGCGGACGGTCAGCGATTCATCCAGCTGCGGTTCCTGCGGCAGATAGCCCACTTTGGCTCCCTCGGCCGCCCATGCCTCACCGGTGAAATCGGTGTCCAGGCCCGCCATGATCTTCATCAGTGTCGATTTACCCGCGCCATTGACGCCGACGACACCGATTTTCACGCCGGGCAGAAAGCTCAGGTGGATGTTTTCAAAGCACTTCTTGCCACCGGGATAGGTCTTGGAGACACCCTGCATGTGGTAGACATATTGATAGGCGGCCATGTCGCGTCCTCTGGGTCGGGGAAATTGGGTTGAAACGCTTGATATCCAAGCGGGGCGGGCGGGGCAAGCTGGTGGTTTCGTGATTTTTGCTGAGACCTTGGGCAGGCTAGAGTGGCCAAGGTTTGAGAGGCGCATGAGATGTCAGAACTTGCGGAATTGATTGCTGGTTGGGCAAAACCCGGTCGGGTCGATTGGATCGGAGTGCGTCCAGCCCGGCGGGCGGAGATCGTCACCTTGGTCGACGCTATGATTTCCGCTGATGGTTTGGACGGAGATCGCAGTCGAGCGGGCAAGAGGGCGGTGACGTTGATCCAACAGGAGCATCTGACGGCGATTGGTTCGTATCTTGGACAAAGGCCGATCGCGCCAGAGATATTGCGGCGCAATCTGGTGGTTTCGAGGATTAACCTCTCCGCGCTCAAAGGACGCGAGGTGCAGGTAGGTGAGGCGATTTTGCGCTTAACCGTGATCTGCGCGCCCTGCAGTCGGATGGAGGAAGCGCTGGGAAAAGGCGGCTATTCGGCCGTGCGTGGGCATGGCGGATGGTGTGCAGAAGTGGTGCGCACTGGACGCGTTCGGGTGGGAGATGCGGTGCATCCGATTGATTGACAAGCTGCTTCAGTTCTGAACAACAGCAAAGGATGTTGCGCAGCCAGATACCATATGCTCGGCCCGGACAGGTCATTGGGCTGTTCGGGGGGTCCTTTGATCCTCCGCATCAAGGTCATGTGCATGTCACGCTTGAGGCGATGAAGGCTTTCGGTTTGGATCGTGTGTGGTGGCTGGTTTCTCCGGGTAACCCTCTGAAACAGCAAGGGCCTGCGCCTTTGCCGCGTCGGTTAAGGGCCGCGCAGGCGGTGATGCAGCACCCTCGGGTGGACGTTACGGATATCGAGGCGCTGACGGGTACGCGGGCGACGGCGGAGACTCTGGTGGCCCTCCGGCGGCTTTATCCTCAAGTTCGGTTCGTCTGGATAATGGGGGCCGACAATCTGGCGCAGTTTCACCAATGGAAGGACTGGCGGCTGATCATGGACAGCGTCCCCGTGGGCGTTGTGGCGCGACCGGGGGATCGAATTTCCGCGCGGATGTCGCCAGCGGCGCGGGTCTACGCACCCTACAGAATTGACGGGCAGGCGCGGCATCTATTGGGACGCGCGCAGGCGCCGGCATGGTGTTTCGTGAACGTGCCGATGGTAAATCTCAGTTCAACTGATCTTCGCAATCGCGGCATCTGGGCGAACGGAGTGTTGCCCGAATAGCCACATTGCCTGCATATTCTCATGCAATGGTTGTCCAAATTTCATCTCTGGGATTTTAATTGACCCATGGTTGATCGTATTTCACGCCGTTTGTTTCTTGCAGGGTTGAGCGCAGCTGCGATCCCCGCTGCTGCCTTTGCGCAGGCCCCCTTGGTGTCCTTGCGGCCTCAGGCCCGTGGACCTCAGCTGACCGGGGCCGAGCGGTTCGTGCGCGCAGCCGGGCTGAGGGGCGATGTGATCTTTGCTGTGGCAGATGTTGAGACAGGCACCCAGCTTGAGGCGCTGGGGGGTGAGGCCGGGTTGCCTCCGGCCAGTGTGGGCAAGGCGCTGACCGCGCTCTATGCGTTGGACCTTCTGGGGCCAGATCATCGCTTTGAGACCAAGCTTCTGGCGGATGGGCCAATTGAGAATGGCATTCTAAAGGGCGACTTGATCCTTGTCGGCGGCGGAGACCCTCTGCTGGATACAGATGCATTGGCAAGCATGGCAGCCAATCTGCGCGAGGCTGGGGTGACCGAAGTTCGCGGGGCGTTCAAAGTCTATGACGGAGCCTTGCCCTACGTGTTCAGCATCGACCCTGGGCAGCCAGATCATCTGGGCTATAGCCCGGCGATCAGTGGAATTTCTTTGAACTTCAACCGCGTTCATTTCGAATGGAAGCGGGCCGGGACGAATTACAACGTCACGATGGATGCGCGCAGCGCCAAGTACCGTCCAGATGTCGATATGGCTGTGATGCGGGTCGAACCGCGCAGCCTGCCGATCTACACCTATCAACCCAGCGCACGTCAGGACCGCTGGACCGTCGCCAAGGGCGCGCTGGGCAATGGCGGCGCACGGTGGTTACCCGTTCGAAAACCTGCGCTTTATGCGGGCGATGTGTTTCGCACGCTTGCCCGCTCAAACGGGATTGTTCTGGGCCGGGTGCAAGTCACGCAGGAAACCCCGCAGGGCACTACGTTGGTTGTGCATCAGAGTGACCGGTTAGAGAGCATCCTGCGCGGGATGCTGAAATATTCGACCAATCTGACGGCAGAAATGGTTGGTATGGCGGCTACTAAAGCACGCGGGGTGAGGCCGAGTGATCTGGCGGACTCGGCGGCTGAGATGAACCGCTGGGCGGCGGAGACCTATGGGGCCAGCCAGATCACCATGGTGGACCATTCGGGTCTGGGTGATGCGTCCCGCATGCCTCCGGGCGATCTGGTTAAGGCGCTTGTTGCGGCGCGCAAAACCGGGGCGCTGCGGCCCCTGCTCAAGCCTTTTACGCTGACCGATAGTCAGGGTCGCGCGGTCAAGGATCATCCCATCAAGGTGAATGCAAAAACCGGAACGCTGAACTTCGTCTCGGGTCTTGGCGGCTTTCTGACCACGGCCGACGGGTCCGAACTGGCCTTTGCGATCTTTACGGCAGATGTGGACCACCGCGCCACGATCCCGCGCGAACAACGCGAGCGACCAGAAGGCGCGCGCAGTTGGAACCGACGGTCGCGCAAGCTTCAGCGGGCTTTGATTGAGCGCTGGGGGTCTCTTTACGGCAGTTGAACCTAAATCGTGTGGCGCGCGCGGGCACCGCGTTCGATCGCGGCAGCGTGCAGGCGGTCGATGTTTAGCTCATAGCGGATTTCTTCCAGCAAACGTAGCTCGGTCTCGGCCAGTGAACCGTCTGCGGCGGCCACGTCGCAGGCCAGCGCATAGGCGGTTTCATTCAAGCGTTCGGGCAGGTTTTCTCGGATCAGGCCAAACAGCGCATCCAGCCCGTCTTCCTGTTCGAACAGGTCGAACACGATTTGCGAAACCCGGCGGGTGCGGTCAATGTCATAGCCCGCAAAAACAGGCAGCATATTCACCGCGCCTTCGATCTTGACCAGTTCGGCGGTGCGGATCGTCTCATCCGACGCCGAGATCGCGACCATGATCGCCACAAGGCAATCTTGCGGAGACATCGGGTGTGGAATTTGATCGGTCATTGGGTCGTCCTGAGTCATTTGCTGCCGTCGCACGATAGGAGGGCTGGCGGACGGGTTCAACGGCTTTTGCCTGTGTGTGTCAGAGAATTGGCAGTGGTCCCCGCGTTTTGGTCTGGCGCAGCACGAAATTGCTACGGGTGTCACGGACCAGGCCTGACTTCAGAAGGCGCTGCATTATGAAAAGCTCAAGATCTTCGGGCGATTTGGCATAGACCTTGAGGAGGAAGTCATGATCTCCGGTAATCGACGCGCATTCCACGATCTGAGGTTCTGTCTCAACCAGACGGAGGAAGGCATTGATGCTGTCTTCCTGATGGCTCTGCAACGCGACGTGGATATAAGCAATTGCGTTCAGCCCGACAGACTTGGCGTGGACCTGCGCAGTGTAGCCCGATACAACTCCGGATGCCTCAAGATCCCGCACCCGACGCCAGCATTGCGAGGCCGACAGGCCCGTGCGGTCTGCAAGCTCCTGCATCGACAATCGGCCGTCGGTTTGCAGCTGTTGCAGGATGGCTAGATCGGCAGGATGAAACGTTTGTGCCAATTTTAATCTCAATGCGAAATGATCCGTTCAACTATAAGCGATTTTCCCATCTATAGAAACTGAATTCACCACCTCCCTTGAATAGAATATCTGTGAAGGGGAGGAGAAGATGCCGAAAACAACGAAATACCGCGCTAAAATCGCCGATGCGAAGGGTCATATCGCGTATACCGCTGAAGAGGACGCTGTTTGGGCTGATCTCTACTCGGCGCAGCAGGACAACGTGCAGAAATACATGGCGCGCGACTATCTCGACGGCCTGAAACGGTTGGAGTTGCCGAAGACCCGTGTGCCCTCTTGCAAGGATATCTCGGAACGTTTGTTGGACCTGACCGGATGGCGGGTTCAGCCCGTGCCAGCGCTGATTGGGTTCGAAACCTTCTTCGGGATGCTGGCCGACAGGGTGTTTCCGGCAGCGTCCTTCATCCGCTCACGCGAGGATTTCGACTATATTGAAGAGCCGGACATCTTTCACGAGATCTTTGGGCATACGCCCTTGCTCAGCGATCCCAGATTTGCGGCGTTCAGTCAGGCCATCGGCAAGGCCGGGGTGCAGGCTGGGCCAAAGGACTATGCCTGGCTGATCCGGCTTTATTGGTTTTCGGTCGAGTTCGGGTTACGGTGGCAGGATGGTGCAATCAAAGCGCTGGGTTCGGGGCTGGCGTCCTCGCCCACCGAACTTGTTTATGCGGTCGAAAGCGACATTCCGGACCGGGACCCGTTTGACGTGCTGACGATCCTGCGCACCCCATACCGGATCGACATGCACCAGATGGGCTACTTTGTTCTGCAAGACTCTGAGGCGCTGTTCGCCGCGGCCGACAGGGACCTGTTGGCAGATGTAAAGCAGGCGCAGTCGCTTGGATTGTTGCCCAACAAGTTCCCACCCAAAGCAACAGCAGCGGAGTGATCGAAAATGACTACAACAGGACAAACCTGCAATTTGTCAGACCGTACTTGTGTACCTTGTTCCGGCGGCATTCCAGCCTTGACGGCAGATGAAGCGAATGCTCATTTGGGCGAGCTGTCGTCGGAATGGACACTGAATGCCGGGTCGACCGAGCTAAGCCGCCACTTCGCGTTCAAGGGTTTTGCTAAGGCGACCTACCTGGCCAATCTTTGTGCATGGCTGGCGGATCAGCAGGGCCACCACCCTGATATCTCGTTCGGCTGGGGCTATGTGGATGTCAGGCTGACAACCCACGAAATCGGCGGGCTCAGCGAGAATGACTTTATCTGGGCGGCGAAACTGGACCAGTTGACCGGTTAAATCGGCCTTGTTCCTCGGAAAAACCCCTCGCTTTTATTGACTCATGCTGCAACGGCACAATAGGAGGGGCCGGTCGGTTGCAAAGTGCGATCGGCGCCGTTTTTCCCGATGGAGCAAATCTGATGTCTGAACTGCGTGAAACCGCAATGTCGTCCAAGGCCTGGCCTTTCGAAGAGGCGCGCCGGTTGCTCAAACGCTATCAGAAGAACGCTCCGGAGAAGGGGTTTGTGCTGTTCGAGACCGGCTATGGCCCCTCGGGCCTGCCACATATCGGTACCTTTGGGGAGGTCGCGCGGACCACGATGGTCAAGCGCG
Source organism: Ruegeria sp. AG1 (assembly GCF_056541705.1). Classification (NCBI taxonomy): domain Bacteria; kingdom Pseudomonadati; phylum Pseudomonadota; class Alphaproteobacteria; order Rhodobacterales; family Roseobacteraceae; genus Ruegeria; species Ruegeria sp. AG1. The sequence goes on from NZ_JBQFYU010000017.1 coordinate 24,780, forward strand.
CATTCGAGGCCCTGTCGGATATCCCCACCAAGCTGATCTGTTTCTCGGACGATCTGGACGGCATGCGCAAAGTGCCAAGCAACGTGCCGAACCCGGAGATTCTGGAGCAGCACCTGCAGCGTCCGTTGACATCGGTGCCCGATCCATTCGGTGAATACGAAAGCTTTGGGGCTCACAACAACGCTATGCTACGCCGGTTCCTCGACACCTTTGGGTTCGAGTATGAGTTCTATTCGGCCAAGGAATTCTACGAGTCCGGACAATTTGACGAGATCCTAAAGCGTGCTGTCGAACGCTACGATGAGATTATGGCGATCATGCTGAAAAGTCTCCGCGAAGAACGGCAGCAAACTTATTCGATCTTCCTGCCTCTGCATCCCGAAAGCGGGCGGGTGATGTATGTGCCGATGAAAAAGGTATGTGCCGAGAACTACACCGTGACCTTTGATGATGAGACGGGCAAGGAATGGACCGTTCCCGTCACTGGCGGCAACGTCAAGCTGCAGTGGAAGCCGGACTTTGGCGCGCGCTGGGCTGCGCTGGGCGTCGATTTCGAGATGTACGGCAAGGAACACGCGACTAACGAAAAGATCTATGACGCGATCTGCCGTGCTTTGGGCGGTCGTGCGCCCGAGCATTTCTCGTATGAGCTGTTTCTTGATGAAAACGGCCAGAAGATCTCGAAATCGTCGGGCAATGGCGTGTCGATTGACGAATGGTTGACCTATGCGCCGACAGAAAGCCTGTCGTATTTCATGTATCAAAAGCCCAAGACGGCCAAGCGGATGCATTTCGACGTCATTCCCAAGGCCTACGATGAATACCATCAGCAGCTGCGGGCCTATCCGGGGCAGGAGCTGAAGGCGCAGCTGAACAACCCGGTCTGGCATATTCATGGCGGTGATGTTCCGGAATCGACCCTGATCGTACCGTTTGCCATGTTGCTTAACCTGGCGTCGGTTTCCGGGGCCGAGGACAAAGAGTCGCTTTGGGGCTTTATCCGCCGTTACGCGCCTGAGGCGACGGCAGAAAGCCACCCCGATCTGGACTTGGCGGCCGGTTTTGCCGTGCGTTACTTCAACGATTTCGTCAAACCAACGCGCAAGCACCGCGCCCCGACGGAGCAAGAGCGCGAGGCGTTGGAGGCTCTGAAAACCGCGCTTGAGGCCTATGACGGTCCAGCCGAAGACGAGGCGCTGCAATCTGTGGTCTATTCCATTGGGCGCGAGCGGTTTGACCCCATGCGTGGCTGGTTCACCGCCCTCTATGAGGTGTTGTTGGGGGCCTCGCAAGGCCCGCGTTTTGGTGGCTTCATTGCCCTCTATGGCGTGCCGGAAACGATCGCGCTGATCGACAAGGCCTTGGCCGGAGAGCTGATCTGATTTGACCTGATCCCGCATGGGGCTACCGTTCCGTCAGGAGGTAGCCCCATGCGTCGTTTACTGCTTGCCCTGTCCCTGAGTGCTGGTCTGGCCTCGGGTGCGTTTGCCCAGAGCACCGAGATCGAGGCCAATATCGCGGCCCAGATTCAGGCCTTCAAGGCGGATGATTTCGCCACAGCCTTTACCTTTGCCAGCCCCAATATTCAGCGTCTCTTTGGAAACCCGGACAATTTCGGAGCGATGGTACGCAATGGCTATCCCATGGTCTGGCGTCCCTCTGATGTGCGATTTCTGGAACTGCGCGAGGTCGCAGGCGTGCTTTGGCAGAAGGTCATGATTACCGATGGCGACGGCGCGGTTCACATTCTCGACTATCAGATGATCCAGCAGGAGAATGGCTGGAAGATCAACGGCGTGCAGCTACTTGGGCGCGCCGACCCAGCAGCCTGATGCAACACCACCGTCACGGTCGTATGAGTGGCGGTTAATTCCTTTTGGATACTCAGACTGTCGCGTTCGGGATGGACCTGAACACGGCGTTTGAACGTGCAGCCATTGGGCCGCGCGACGAGGAAAGGGATTTCTATGAACAAGGCAATCACCGACGGCATTGTGTTCATGCCACCTGCTTTCGAAAACGGTCTGGGCGTGTGGTCTGCAGGCGATGGTACGCCGGGCTCACCGACCTATGATGGCTCGGGCACCGGGGCATTTGTGCCGTCGGATGCGGATTTTGGCGGCTGTCTTGAGATCCTGAAGATCAACAGCCCGCAACGGCTGCGATACATGGGCCAGACCCCGATCCTGCCGGGGTGCTATTTGCAGATCAAGGCGCGGGTCAAGGCGATCAGTGGCCCTCTGCCCGAGGTGCGGATCGCCGCCTGGGCCGGTGCAGCGGGCGACACCCATCTGACAGGAGTGATCGAGCAAGGCCCAGCCACCCAGCTGACAAGCTATGGCGCAGTGACCGAGATCACCGCCATCGTGGGCACCGGTCAGCGTCCGGGCGTGGACATGGCTTGGGGTGTCAGTGCGCTCTACGGTCATTTCGGCATTGATGTCGAGGGCGCCAATGGGGCCGTTATCCGCGTCGATGATTTGGAGATCACCGATGTCACCGGCGTGTTCCTGCGTGAGATCGTCAGCCGTGTCGATGTGCGCGACTATGGCGCGGTGGGCGACGGCATTGCCGACGACTCGGCCGCGTTCGAGGCGGCGGATCAGGCCGCTGGAGGCCGGCGCATTTTTGTGCCCCAAGGCACCTATCGTCTGGCCGAGAATACCACCCTGTCCTCTGAGGTCGAGTTTGAGGGCACGGTCACGATGCCTGACGACAAGATGCTTCTGCTGCTGAAAAACTATGACCTGCCCGCCTATATCTCCGCGTTCGGGAATGAGGAGTTGGCCTTCAAAAAGGCATTTCAGGCGCTGCTGAACAACTCGGACCATGAATCGCTGGATCTGGGCGGCCGCAAGATCGAAGTGACGGCCCCAATCGACGTGTTTGCCGCCGTTCCCAACAAGCCGGGGTTTTCGACACGTCGGGTCATCCGTAACGGTCAGTTCGATGTTAAAGGCAGCTCGGCCTGGGATACCGAGACCTTCACCTCGGTCGCGACCTATGATCCAGCGGATTCGACCCGTCTGATCAATGTGGCCAATGTGGCGAATATCCCCATCGGCTCGCTGGTTCAGGGCAGCGGCGTCGGGCGCGAGATCTATGTACGCGGAAAAGATGAAAGCGCTGGTGAGTTGACGTTAAACGCGCCGATGTATGACGCGGCAGGCACCCAGACCTTCACCTTCGTGTCCTTCAAATACCTGCTTGATTTCGGCAATTTCGGAGTACTGCGCAAGTTCGGGATGGAACAGATCGAATTCCAGTGCAACGGTCGCTGCAGCGCCATCCGTCTGGCGCCCGCGGGCAGCACATTCTCATTGTCGGATTGCTTCATCAGCCGCCCGCTGGATCGCGGCATCACCTCGATCGGCTCGGGATGTAAGGGGATGCTGATCGACAATTGCCAGTTCCTGTCCTCGGAAGAGTCGTTCATTGTGCCCGATCGCAAGTCGATCGCGCTGAATACCACCTCGAATGACGTGAAGATCCGCCACAACCGGGCAGTGCGCTTCAAGCATTTTGCGGTTATCGGCGGCGACAACAACATGATCCTTGGCAACCACTTCTTCCAGGGCGACAGTATTCCGCAAGGGGTGCGGACCGCAGGGCTGATTATGATCGGCACCTATAACAGCTCGACCATCGCCGAGAATTACGTGGACAATTGCTTTGTGCAGTGGACGAACGAGCGGGACACGACACCCGCCTATGTCTCGGGCTATTCCTTCAGCGCCATGAGCATCACCGACAATATCTTCTATTCCAGCGAGGCGCCGCCCTGGTTCAGCTATATCGTGATCCGTCCGCACGGTCCGGGGCATTTCCTGAACGGGCTGGCGGTGACCGGTAACAAGTTCCGCTCTAACGGAACGGACCTAGAGCGCGCCGACCGGGTGGATACGTCCTTTGCGGATCTGGATGCGGATCAGCACATCAATGTCACGTTCAGCAACAACACCTATCACGGGATTGACGCCAAGGTGGAAAACCCGCTGCGGGTGCGACACAGCCAGAACTCGGCCTCGCAGGTCTGGACCATCGACTCGGACGGTCGGTTGCCGTTTGGCTCCAAGGCGCGCAGTTGCGATGCGGTAGCGGTTCTGGGGCCGCTTAGAACGGCGCTTGGGTCGGTGCGCTATTCCTTTCCCTATGCCGATGTGGAACAGGGCAGCAACGGCGATGCCGTCCAACTGCGCTGGGCCGAAAGCCTGAGCGGCGATGTATCGGTACAGATGCGTCTGGAAGAGTGACGATAGCAGCCAGTCGCCCCTGTATCGGGGCGGCTTCGCTTTGGGTGACAGGAAAGGCAAGACGTTTGGGAATCCTGTGCTAGGCTGAGGGTAAGCCAAAGGAGGACTCAGATGCCGACCATAGCCAAAACCGCCAGCGTTCAGACCGTCATTACCACATTTGAGATGACACCCGGCACCTGCCAGGACCTGCTAGAGGCGCTGACGGATGCCTATTCCGACTTCATCTCAAAACAGCCCGGATTTGTATCGGCCGGCCTACATGTCAACGACGCCCAGACCCGGATTGCCAATTATTCGCAATGGGAACGGCGCGAGGATTTTCTGGCCATGCTACGCACCCCGGAAATGCGCGACCGCAACCGCAAGATCAATGAGCTGTGCAAGAGTTTCGAACCGGTCATGTATGACGTGGCTGAGACATTCAATTGACGCAGGTCCCGTGCATTGGGGTCAGATGTCTGTAGCTTCGACGCGGTAAGCTTTGCCAAAACCGCCGTTCAACAGCCCATCTTCAATCTCAAAGCGGACAAAGCTGAAATCGGCGAAATCTGCATAGAGTTTAGCCTTCGGGCGCAATGACAGATACCTCTGGCGGAGGTTGTCATGATCCGCCGTTCCCCTTGCAACCAAACGAGCCGTCGCGTGCAAGGTCAGCCGAGGATGCGTCAGCGGATCCCCCTTAGGGCCTGGATCCCCGATCAGAAGGGCGCAGGCCGGGTTTTTCTGTAGCGCCCGGCTATGTTCCGACAGGCTTGAAATCAGCGAGATCGGTTTCCTCTCGGCATCTGTTGCAAGAGCAATCCGCGATACTGATGGCACAACGGTGCCAGGGCTCAGAACGGCGAGCGCAACATGGGTCGCCTCATCCATCAATTCGCGGATCAGGCCCCGGGCGGTGTCGTCCAGCGGTTGGTAGGGGTCTTTGGTTGGCATTTTACCTCGCATTGGTAAGCGTAAAGGTAATCCTATCCGCGGTGATCTTTGTGGGTAAGCCGTGTTCTGCCTCGGCTTCGCCACAAAGTCCCTGTATCGCGATGGCATGATGTTTCGCAAATCCAATCTGGACGAACCCTTGCCGACCAAACGTCAGCGCCGGGCCGAAGCCGCCCGGCGACGCGCACTCTCTCCGGTGCGTATTCTGCTTATGGTTCTGTGCCTGCCGCTGACCGTCGCGTTGATCTCTTTCAACATGTTCGTGCGCCTTTCGGACTATGGTCGGGATGAAGCTATGGTCCATCTGATCGCGCTGGCCGGCTGCGATGCCTCTAGGGCCGTTGGGTTCGGCACCTTTTACGAAGGTTATGCGGGCTATCATCCGCGCAACGACCCCGACGGTGATGGAGTGGCCTGTGGACCGGATGTGGCGCAGCGTCAAACGGCCCCCTCGCCAAGTACGACCACGCCCCGCGAAACAACCGCCAACCAAAGGTCCTTGGGCAACGCCAAGTTCATCAAGCCCTAAAACCCGTGGGTTGAGGGCCGTTACCTCCGCGACCGCTTGGCCTGTGACGCTGCGGGAATCTGCCAGTTCATGCTATGATGCACGGCGTTGGTACCAGTTTGGTGCCTCCATCGGGCAATTTTGCCCAGCTTGGGAGGACAAAGATGTTTGCACGCGTAACTCAATTTAAAATGAAGCCCGGCACGCGCGAGGCGGCCACGGCGAAGATGAACGAATTGAAATCTGAAATCATGGGCATGCCAGGCATGCACTGTTTTACCAATGTGATGAACGAGGACGGCACCGGATACGTGATCTCGGTGGTCGAAAGCGAGGATATCTCAAACGCAAACGCCCCAAAGGTGGCCGAGCTTTGGGGGCATTTCGCTGAATTCATGGAAGCGCCGCCAACCCCGGCAGGCTTTGACGTTATTGCCCATTGGGACAAAGGCTGAACGCACGTTTGACCACCGGCCGATCCGCGCCACTTCAGGCGATGCTACGAAAGCAGCGACGCTGCACAGGTGCGAAACTTGCGCACCTCTGGCGCGGCACCTTCCAGTGAGAATTCACTCAGGTGGTCTTGCGTGAAGGCATAGGCTGTTTGGTTGAACTCAAGGCCATCCAAGACGTTGCCAAAACCGGTGTCTGAGACGAACAAGGACATCGCATCGTCCGACAGCTTGTGTCGTGGCGTTCCGATCTCAATCGGGTTTGGGCCTTCAAACCGCATGGCAAACCACGGCGTTTGCGTCCAGCCTTCGGCGCGGCGCGTGATTTCGAGGGTATAGAGCGGCTGCGCCGGATCGTAGGTGAGCCGGATCTCCTCTGCTTCGGTTTCGTGTGTCAACGTGCAGATATCGCCAATCGTGGCGTTCCACGCATAGGCTGGGCTGCCGAGCAGCAGTGAGAGAAGGACAAAGCGCATAGCGAGGAAACTAGCCGCAGATTGCCCTTTGGCAAGTGTGTGACGGGCTAGCCTTTCATCGCATTCAACAAGTCCAGCAGCCGCATTCTGTCATCATCGTCAGCATAGTCACCGGTGGCCAGGCGCTGGGCAATGCTCAGGCGCAGGCGTTCCTGCTGAGTGCGGACATCTTCGCTGGCGGTTTCGGCCAATGTCTTCATAATCGCTGCCACGGCCTGTTTGCGATTGGTGCTGGGGCTGGCGATATAGTCAACAAGGCTTTGCTTACCAGAATCGAGGATGTTTTCGGCCAGATCACGCAGTTGCGCGCCATTGGGCAGCAACGGGGCAGAGGCGCCCTCGGGCGGCAGGATTTCCGGTACGCTACGCGGGGTCTCGGCCAGCGCATTCGCACCGTCGACAAAGGCCTCGGTGATCATCCGGGTGATCCTGATCGCGCGCGGGTCCTTGAACAGGGCCGAGGCGATGGCCACGCCGTAATCCGTATAGACCCACGGATTGACCCGCCGCCCACCGCGACCCTTGGGTTTTGAAATCACATTCCGTGATTGCAAATCGACGACCTCGGCGTCGGTCAGTTGAAAGCGGTAGCCCTCGAACAGGTCCTTGTTGCGCGAGACGGCCTGATTGAAGGCGCTGACGGATTTTCCGTAGAACTGCGCCAGATCTTCGGCCAGCACCACACGGGTGCCGCGCACCCGGTGAATGGCGCTTTGGACCTCATGCGTGCTGGGCAAGGTGTTCGTCATGGCAACCGTTTGGAATCACAATTTGTGATTTCAAACGTGGCGGAGCGAGCGTTGGGCTGCAAGGGTGGTGTGTGGGGGCGTAGGGCAGGGTTTTACCCCATCATGTGTTTGGGTCGCCTCGAAAGGATGGCTTGGAAATCCATCCTGCGCTTACTGTTTTGAGCGCTGGATTTGGTCAAGACTCGAACTGTGATAGAGTATTCCCGTTGTTCAAGAAATTTAGGAAAACGAAATGTCAGATTTAGTGCCAAATGCTGCCAAAAAGAAGATGGAAAGCGCATGCAAGAAAGTCGGTCGAAAGATTGGATCTGCGGTCAAGCCATTGGATGAAAAGGGAAAGCTGGAAAAGGAATTTGTAAAAAAATGTCAGAAGGAGGTCAAATCTGTCGATAAGACAGTAGTGAAGTTTTTTGTCGACCAGCTCAAACAAGAATTGGCAAAAAAGAATAAGAAGATTGATGGAACTACACCCATCCCTAAGGTTGATACCAAGTGGGTGCCCAAACCACCAGGAGCAGGTGTGCCATCCGTCACAATACCGATTACCGAATTCGTGATAGACCCGAAACTCAAAACAAAAGGGAAGGTTTCGATCAAGGCCTGGGCTGATCCAAGGCAATTCGAAAAAAAAGACAAAGGTGTGATGGTGAATTTTACCGTGGTCAATTGGTAAGACTTTGACGTTGTCCTTTTGCTATTTGCGTGTGCCAAGATGTTCCAAATTGTGAAGAGGGCCGCTGTCTCACCTCTTCCTCCGCTTCACATTCCCACCTCGCTGCCCAGGCCGTCCAGCAGTCGAACGCCCGCGCGATTTCATTGCGTCTTCTGAGGCCTTCTCGACCGCCCATTGGCGCGCCATAGGGTCGTCGGCGACAGCGAGGTCGACCGCTTCCAGACGTTTGATCTCGTCCCGGATGTTGGCGGCCTCTTCGAATTCAAGGTTCTCGGCGGCTTTGCGCATCTTCTCGCGCAGGCCGTCCAGATGGGCCTCGAGGTTGGCGCCGTGCATCGGTTTGTCGATGGTTGCGGTGACGCGGTTCATGTCGACGTCGCCTTCGTAGAGACCGGCCAGAACGTCCTCGACATTCTTCTTCACCGTCTCGGGCGTGATGCCGTGTTCCTCGTTATAAGCGATCTGCTTGGCGCGGCGGCGGTTGGTCTCGTTCAGCGCGCGCTCCATCGAGCCGGTGATCTTGTCGGCATACATGATCACGCGGCCATCGGCATTCCGCGCGGCACGGCCGATGGTTTGGACCAGAGAGGTCTCGGACCGCAGGAAACCCTCTTTGTCCGCATCCAAAATGGCGACCAGCCCGCATTCGGGAATGTCGAGGCCTTCGCGCAGAAGGTTGATGCCGACCAGCACGTCGAACGCCCCCAGCCGCAGGTCGCGCAGGATTTCGATCCGTTCCAGCGTGTCGATATCCGAGTGCATGTAGCGCACTTTGATGCCCTGTTCGTGCAGGTATTCGGTCAAGTCCTCGGCCATGCGTTTGGTTAGAGTCGTGACCAACGTGCGGAAGCCATTGGCGGAGACCTTGCGCACCTCGTCCAGCAGATCGTCCACCTGCATCGACACAGGGCGGATTTCGACCTCGGGGTCCAGCAGGCCGGTGGGGCGGATCACTTGTTCGGTGAAGACGCCGCCGGTCTGTTCGATCTCCCATTTCGCAGGGGTAGCCGAGACGAAGACGGATTGCGGGCGCATGGCGTCCCATTCCTCGAACTTGAGGGGTCGGTTGTCCATGCACGACGGCAGGCGGAACCCGTGCTCGGCCAGTGTGAATTTCCGCCGATAGTCGCCCCGGTACATGCCGCCGATCTGCGGGACGGAGACGTGGGATTCGTCAGCAAAGACAATGGCGTTGTCGGGGATGAATTCGAACAGGGTCGGGGGCGGTTCACCTGGTGCACGACCGGTCAGATAGCGCGAGTAGTTTTCAATCCCGTTGCAGACACCGGTGGCCTCAAGCATTTCCAGATCGAAATTGGTGCGTTGCTCCAGACGCTGCGCTTCCAGCAGTTTGCCTTCGCCTACCAGTTGGTCCAGCCGGATGCGCAGTTCCTTTTTGATCCCGATGATCGCTTGCTGCATCGTCGGTTTCGGCGTCACGTAGTGCGAGTTTGCGTAGACCCGCACCTGCTCCATCGTGGCGGCGCGTTCGCCGGTCAGCGGGTCGAATTCGGTGATCTGTTCCAGTTCCTCGCCGAAGAAAGACAGCTTCCAAGCGCGGTCCTCGAGGTGGGCGGGCCAGATCTCCAGCGAGTCACCCCGCACCCGGAAGGACCCGCGCTGAAACGCCTGATCGTTGCGGCGGTATTGCTGGGCGACCAGATCAGCCATCACCTGCCTCTGGTCATACTCATGACCCACCTTCAGATCCTGCGTCATCGCCCCATAGGTCTCGACCGAACCGATACCGTAGATGCACGAGACCGAGGCGACGATGATCACGTCGTCACGTTCCAAAAGCGCGCGGGTGGCTGAGTGGCGCATCCGGTCGATCTGTTCGTTGATCTGGGATTCTTTTTCTATGTAGGTGTCGCTGCGCGGCACATAGGCCTCGGGCTGGTAGTAATCGTAGTAAGACACGAAATATTCGACCGAGTTTTCGGGGAAGAAGCCTTTGAACTCGCCGTATAGCTGTGCGGCCAGCGTCTTGTTAGGCGCAAGGATTATGGCAGGGCGCTGGGTTTCCTCGATCACCTTGGCCATGGTGAAGGTCTTGCCCGTTCCGGTCGCGCCCAGCAGAACTTGATCGCGCTCGCCGTCCAGAACGCCGCCTGCCAACTCTTTTATGGCTGTGGGCTGGTCCCCGGCAGGTGCAAAATCGGTGTGCATCACGAACGCCTTGCCGCCCTCAAGCTTGAGGCGGGCGCGGACGTCTTCTGAGGTTAGCTGGGTCTTGTCGGAATGAGCATAGGCCATAGAGGGGGGATTCCTTTCGCGCCTGATTTTGATCTGTTTTTGTTCCGGTTCAAGGGGGCATTTCCATTGCACGCAATTGCGACAATTGCGGACTTGTCCGAATGGATGCTGTGACGCATAAACAAAGCCAGCCAAGTGAGTACGGAGAGGCAAGATGCGCGCACGGATATACCAGCCTTCGCGGAATGCGATGACCTCGGGCATGGCCAAGACCCGCAAGTGGGTTTTGGAATACGCGCCTGCGTCCTCGCGTGAAGTTGATCCGCTGATGGGCTGGACCTCATCCGATGACACCCAGACTCAGGTGCGCCTGAAATTTGATACTAGGGAGGAGGCGCTGGATTACGCCAAGGACAATGGTATCGACGTACAGGTCAGCGAACCGCACAAGCGCAAGCCCAACCTGCGTCCGCGCGGGTATGGCGAGAATTTCGCAACTGACCGTCGCAGCCCCTGGACGCACTAAATGATCGAAATTCGACTGGCCGACCCCATGTCGGATGCCTTGCGCCCTGTGATCGAGGCGCATTTTGCCCATAGCGAGCAAGCTGGCCCGGCGGAAAGCAATCATACCATGGGACCCGACGCCTTGTCGGGTGACGGCATCCGGTTCTGGGGTCTTTTCGAAGAGGGTCGTGCACTGGGCTGCGGCGCGTTAAAGACGCTGCCCGATGGTACGGCCGAAGTGAAATCAGTTCACGTTGTCGAAGCCGCACGCGGGCGCGGTTTCGCGCGGGTGATGATGGCATACCTTGCCGATCTGGCAGCCAATGAGGGCACAAAGGCGCTTGTGCTTGAAACGGGTGCGTCGCATCTGCCGGATTATGATGCTGCCCGTAAGCTCTACGAGGCACTGGGTTATTCTTATTGCGACCCGATCTACGGGTATGAAGATGATCCAAACAGCGCCTTCATGCGCTTGGCCCTTGAACCCCGCCCTTAAAACCAGCAAGAAGGGCGCAGCGGTCCCTTAGCTCAACTGGATAGAGCAGCTGACTTCTAATCAGCAGGTTGAGGGTTCGAGTCCTTCAGGGATCGCCAATAAAAACAAATTGTTACATGCGATTCACGCCTCTGTTTACGTTGGAAATTTCATTTCGGGGGACAAATAGGGGACAGCGTACTAGAATTTGACCCTCAGCCACGCCTTGCGGGGTTCTACGTGGGGCGAGTAGCGTTTTTTGTTATCTAGCGGCGTTGCTCTTTGATGGGTGTTGCCACCGAGCTGCCGTTCAAAGCGTTAGCAGCTCTGACTTCCCGGCTGGTAGTATTGCGCAGAAAGCCGACTTTGCAATGCTCGCCTCATTGCTTCAAAACGGTCATCAAGCGTTGTCGTAGCGGCTCATGCGGGGGCGCTGGGGTATCAAACAACAAACCATAAACACTGTTGATCCTAGGAACTGCCTACCCGCGTGACAGTCATTAAAACTTGACGACTGGGTTCATTGCTCCAATTATTCGAGTTATTTGGAGAAAAGAAATTGGCAAAGACGCAGTTTGTATTTCAGGGCGGCGGCGCAAAGCTAACGGCGCTTGCTGCCGCAGTAGAAGCTTTGCAAGCATGTAAAGAACAAAACTTGACTGAAGTAACACGAGTTTCCGGAACTTCTGCGGGTGCAATTGCAGCTTCTTTAGTGGCGTTTGACATACGGGTGAACGAAATAGACTCCTCTATGCTTGAGCCTGCGTTGGACTTGATTGGGAACTCTGAAGAAATTGGAAAACTGAGCAAGAATGGATGGTTGGCAAGTGGCGAAAAACTTTGGCAGATTTACCAGGGGAACGCCTTAGTTCCCGAAAACTTGTTGAAGGATTTCCTATTCGCATTGTTGACCGGACTGGGTGTTTCAAAAGAAACGCGTGTTTGTGATGCTGCAACGCCTCTTTTTATAAGCGCCGCCTCTTTGTCAGAGGAGAAAGCAGTCTACTTTTCTTCTCAGGATGATACTGGCGACATCCTGCTTTTGGATGCTCTTTGCGCCTCGTGCAACATTCCACTTTTGTTTTCTTCGTTTGAAAACGTTAAGGACTGGCGAAACGCACATGTGGACGGGGGATTGTGTGAAAATTTGCCCGTTGAAGTGTTGAGTTCGGGTGCTGAAGATTTCGGCCAAGTTTTGGCTGTCTCGTTGAGATCAAGTGAAAAAAGTTGGCCGCCTGACAACGCTAAGGATTTTTTGCTTCACTTATTTGATATCTCAATCAACAACAGCGTTGAGCGCGCCAAGCGAGCTATAGGCGCTGATAATATTCTTACTGTAAACTCGAATGTGTCATCGCTCGATTTCTTGGATATACCATCGACATTTCGTTTGACCGACCCCTATCGGGACACGCGAAACCGATGTTTGGCATGGATGAAAGCGCGGTTTGACGCTCTATCCGAAGCTGAGGAGAGTTCGAAGCGTGAAATTCCGTCGACCCCTACTCAGTCTCAGTTACTGGCACAAAACTGGAAGTCACTTCTGTACAGAATAAAGGACAAATCTTTTAAGGTTTCCTACTCTGCTATGATTGCCAAGCCACGCTGTTGGGGTCGAGGTTTGTCAGACGGCAGCGATAGTCCGGACTCGCTTATTCGAGCCCACCTGATCCCGAGACAAGAAAACTTTAGGCTTCAGGAGTATCCGATTGGTATTTCATCGCTCGACGGCCAGTGGAGTACGCCTCCTTTGCTTCAGGTCAGGCGAAAAAGCAAGGCTGGAAACTTCACTGACGTCAACTATGAAATAGCAACCTTTCTTAAGGAAACTTCCGTGTTTGGCTCACAGAGGCAAATCTATCAGTGGGTTTTGACTCTCGAGGAGCCACTGTGTGAGGCGGGAGAAGACATTGCAGATAATGATGCTGATGGATTGTTCGTATGGTATGAACAGACTGCTCCCTGTCTGTTCAAAGACTTGCCTGATCCAGACGAGGACTATGATACACTTGGTTTGCAACTCGGAGGATCTGTAACCGGCTACTTGGAAAATGTTTACCTGATGATTTGTGGAGACCCAATGGAGGCGGGTGTTTCTGTAAAAAAGGACCCGAAGTCTGTCGACCTCAAATCATTCAACAGTTTCGAGTACCTGCCCACTGAGTTGGCTGTATTGTGTGACCATGACAAGCCCTTGCATGGGTGGCATGCTTCTGGCATTAACAGTGGCCAAGGTGCCCGGATAAGGCTAACAAAATAAGGTTTTTCGCATGAGCGTTAAGATAGACGAAACAGTTTTGGTGTGAAGTAAGCGGACTCCGCGTTGCCTGGAAGCATAGCAGCTTTCCATTGCGACTTTTTGGTCCTAGCACAGACCGCAGCCGTCGGCGCGACTGCAGCTAACACTCATACCGTCCGTCAACCCTCCTTTTTGCCTACCTCGCGGTGAATGCTTCCAATTCGCGGTTCACAACGCGCTGCACATTCGAAGGGCAGTCAGGCGACTAAAATCTGCTGTCGACTCTCCGCGCCTGACAACTCCGTCATACTTGAGCGTACCATTTTCCTCGCTTTGCCTCGGAGACCACACCGACAAACGGCAGAAAGCGGCAGAAAGCCCATGTCCTTCCTGCAGGCAAGAAAGGGTGCGAGGGCTATGCCCCCCCCTCCACAATTTGGATACCCTTTGCGAAGTCTGGGTTGGACGGCTGCTATTCTCTCTATTCCAGCAATTCGCCGTTCCTTGATACTGTAGAGCTCGGGTGATCCAGGTCCCGTGCATACCTGCCTGCTGGTCAGGTTTCGCCCGTTAAAAACCGTTAGAAAACGGTCCTGACATGAAACAACCGGCCCATTTCTAGACCGGCTGCAAGCTAGGGCCTCAGCTTTGTTCACTATACCATTCGTTCACTTCGTCCAAATCGGGACAGTAAGCCGCGCAATTGCTCCGAGTGGCAAGAGCGATAAAAAAGCGGATTCTTCAAATTTTTCTGTATCGAACTGAACGTTGAACAGCATACTCAGCGTAATTCAATTGGCTTGTGTCATGGGCTCAGACAGAGGGGACAGAGTTCGAAAACCAGTTCTGACCACTAGTTAAGTAGTTCGGCTTCAGCGCGGCGGACGAAAGGGCGTGCAGGGCTTTGGACGTATGTTCCTTCGGCTAGCTCCGGAAAAATCTCAATCAATTCCTGATAAGTTTCGAGGTCTGCATTCAGTATATGTTCTCCAGCATAGAAGCTTTCGAGCCGAGCATTATCGCAGTATACGATTTCGTGTTTGTCGAACATTATGTGGACATATCTTACCGTATCACAAGGCTCACGGCAGACCGTGTCACCATTGCATAAATGCTTTGCCGCACAGAGCATTTCGAGCGAATGGAAATACAACTGACACCGCCAACCTGAAACAAGGACGCGGTGTTGAGGCGACACGCGGAGCTCTCGTCGATTTCCGATTGCACCTGACGCAAATCGAATTGGCGCATTTTTTCCATAACCGCTGACGGCACGTTTCCCTATCCATCTGATCGGCTGCGGCCCATGGTCAAGTGTTTCGACCAAATCACCAACCTTCAGGTTTTCAATTAAACGATTACCACTTGGAGTTCTTACAAGTGTCCCCTCTGTGAAGCACGCGACTTCCACATTCTCAATGTTCAGGTAGGTGAAGTTTCGACCGTTCGAAAGAGTGGCAGTTCCGCCTGTTGAGCCGGGCGAAAACGGTGTAAACGTTGATCCGGCAGGCAGAATAAGTGTGTCGTTTCCGTTGCCGCCATCGACGAAACTTGTGTTCAACCCGGCGTAAATGACGTCACGCCCACCTCCGCCATCTAGATTTCCACTGCCGTCTTCCGCGAAAAGTGTGTCACGTCCCCCGCCGCCACTGAGATTGTTGTTTCCCGAGCCACCGCGTAGGATGTCGTTGCCCTGGTTACCGAAGATATTGTTGCTTCCTGAGCCACCTTGTAGCGTGTCATTTCCGCGTCCACCCCTGATGCTTCCACCAAGGTTGCCTGTGTCGACGAGAGTATCGTCTCCACGTCCGCCAATGTACCCTCCCGCGTTTAGACCAACGGAACCACTTACGTTGTCATCGTTATTGTTCCCGGTATATTCAACGAACTGGCTGAACGACCCTGCTGCAATATCGGAATCGGTGTAGGTAGTGACGGCACCAGTGTTGGTGTTGGTGAAAGTTATCGAGTTCTCAGTCATTGTAACCTGGAACGCGTTGCTAAGCCCCGAGGCGTCGATTGTGCTGTTCAGGCCTATGTCCAACGACGCCCAAAATGAGGGGTCGTTGATGTCAGCATCTGTCAAAGTAATAAAAACAGGCACTTTTCGATCCACTTTTTAAATTGATAAAGTCGATACACTATCGCTTGAATTAAAATACTAGCAGGCATGCTGAGCTAACCCAACCTAGAGCAAAACGACGCAATAGCGATTGGCAATGACGTGCTGACAGTTCGTTTCAAAACTGGAAAACAAGGTGTTGGCTGAACTCTAGGTTCTTTGAGTTTCTGCGGTCGGTTTCTTACGTACGGATTTCCATAACTGTCTGCTTGGAGTTTGGCTTTAGCTTGCTTCATTCGTCACTAAGGGCTCAGAGCCGCCGCAAACAAAAGAAAGAAAACGCCGGTATCAAGGGGCGGCCTCTGCTTCTACCCTCTAGCCACCACCAACGGCGGCTCCTTCGGAAACGACCTTATGTCAAACCACTTGAAACAGGTGCCATCTGGATTGCGCTTGTCTCCCATATGCAAAAACGCCCCTGACGTCCGATGCCGGATCAGCGCCGCTCTGAAGGCCTTCAGGTCAATCAGCCACCAATTCAGGATAGTCTGCCCATCTGGCCCAGCATGGCCGTAGAACATCCAGTCTCCGTGCCCGTTCACTTTCCTGGATAGCTCGGTTTCCGCCCCAGTTGGCAACTTCGCTCTGATGGTGAACTGATGCGGGTAGCCTGATACACTTCAATCATTGGTCTCAATGGCGGTCTTAACCTTTGCAGCGATATTGCGATTGGCTTTACGCAACCCGCATCATCAAAACCATAGCCAAACAGGCACAGCCAATGCCTGCCAGCTCGCGAAGCCCAACATACTCGTCGAAGAAAGCCCAGCCAGCGCCGCATAGAATTATCAATGATAGCATGGAATAAGCTACTGCGGCTTGTCCAAGCGTCACATGACGCATGGCAAAATACCAAAGAATTGCAGAGCAGGCATAGAGAAGGATGCCCACAAGCATGGGCGGAGACGTAATCGCCCTAGCTCCATCCGCTGCAACCTTGATGAATAGGTCTCCTGCAATGACCACTGCAGCGGTGAACATAGAAAACAAAATTCCATAAAAAACGCTCATAACAGCTCCAATAAAAAATGCTGAAATCAATGCCGCGCGAAATATATGCGGCGAAACGACTATCGTCCGCCATGAGCAAGCTTCTGTCAAACATGCCGGAGTCGGCCACCATTGGCGCATGTGATCCGCTTCACTGATGTTTCCAACGGAATAGTGCAGTCTTACGTTATTGAAGAACTAGCGTTGGTGTATTTGAGAACGTGAGTTTTTCTCCTCCCTGTTGGACTGGGGC
The DNA here is from genome assembly GCF_056541705.1 of Ruegeria sp. AG1. NCBI lineage: Bacteria > Pseudomonadati > Pseudomonadota > Alphaproteobacteria > Rhodobacterales > Roseobacteraceae > Ruegeria > Ruegeria sp. AG1. The sequence goes on from NZ_JBQFYU010000017.1 coordinate 41,609, forward strand.
GCGCCTAAGGATGGGGGCGCCCTTTTTTCAGACGAACAGCAGTTCAGAGTTCAAAAGTAGTAGTGTCGATAGAAATATCCGTCCGGCATGTGTTCATCGAAGTAGCCTGAATCTCGTAGGTCTTTTGCTACTTGCCGGTTGATTTCTTTCTGCTTTTTTTGGGCTTGCAACTTGTTTTGACGCCGCGCCATTCTTTCTTCTGACGTCGCAAAGAACAGTCCCCAAAACCCTCTATCAGGGCGAGTTTCGACTTGTGTCATGTCTTTAACTCCCGATGCAGTCGGTATGGCAATGGAAGCAAGATGGTGTGCAGAGTTAAGGAGTTATTTGCGAACTGATTAACTAATCACAATATGGTACCAGACCTGCGTAACCTGGCAGTTTCAGGTGTCATTCGCGAACGAACTTGGCCAGCTATCTGAAGTCGAGGTTTATCCTGGGGCTGCAAGCAACCAAGCATCCTTTGCGCTTACACCCAATTCTTCGCAAAACAGGCCGACATGCTCGCGTTTTGGAGAAAGGCGAATTCCTTGTGCATTGACCAATACGCCCTGCAGACTTGCGCCACATCTAAGTCCTTGGCTTTGTCGTAGTTGATACAATTCTTGACTATGCCATTTGTCGGGAATTCGGTCGCCGATAACAGGTATAACGAGGTCACCATTCCCAAATCGCCAAGCTGCCGCTTTTGTGGGACCATTAAACTCATCGCTTTCTGTTGTGGCAGACGAAGGATCAGTTGTGGGTCGGGCAAACATGCAGGGGGGAGTAAGTTCAAGCTCTAAAGTCTGTTGCTTTTCTCCATTGGTTCGATACTTGAAGACGCACTTTGTGCCAGACTCATTCGATTCTACCGTCGCCAATTCTACCACAAGCTCCTGGGCAAACGCTGGCATTGCGTAGAAAGCAGCGACTAATACCGCCGATGTGAGTGCATTGGGAAACTGTTTCAAGTCATTTTCCAGTACCAGATTTGCTCTGAACGCTCGAAATAGTCCCGGCTGCCATGAGCAACACTTTCACCGTTCCAAAGATCAATATGATCCCCTTGATTACCTTCACCCCAAAAGTTGATAAATGCGACAATGCCACGTTTTCCCAGGTAGTCGACAAACGTCTTTTGCGGTATGCCCGGACTGCTTCTTGATATCTTAGCTTTACCTACAAATTTAGCACGGTCTGAATTGAGCCAAAGCTTCATCTCTTCAACACGCAAGGGGTGTTTTTTGCCGTGGCCATGCCAACAAAAGACGCCCGGGTAGCGTGAAATCTTTATTCCAGATTTCGTAATTGCCACTCCCAGTCGGATACAGCACTGGTTTGTAAAATTCGGAGAACCATCGGTCTTGCAGGGTTCGATCACAGGGGGCGACTGATTGGCAGGATGGTTATTCCATAAATCATCAAATTTAGACATTTTGAAACCTCATTCGCTTTGGCACCGTTGGGCAGGTCTTATCCGGTGTAAAACTACCTAGAATAGAATGAAGAAATGATAGCACAAAACGACCCCACAGTGCACTGGGCTATCGCCTGAAACCATCGTCTTGATGGATCACATGCCTATGATGCACTAGCAATCAACTTGGGCCAGTCAGATGAGGCTGCTCAAGATTGAGCGCCAAGGCGCGCCCGAACTCAGTTTACCAGTCGTTAACCAACCATTGAGCAATCTCACTTGGAAAGCGATAAGAACGGGTGCAGTGATGAAAAGCCAAATGCTTGACCACCTCAAACAGGTCATTGCTGGGGACAAGAAGAAGTTCGGCAAGCTAGTCAAATACGATGGGCAGAGCGGTTTTTCCGAAGATGCGCTGCAAGGCCTCAAGGATCTGGAGGCGCGAACTCCACCGCCTGACGCTGCCTTGGAACCAGCCTACGCACCCGCATATGTCAACCGAGACCGACTATCGCCCAAGAATGCTGCTGGCGGCGGATTGGTCAAAGGAGATGACGGGGCCAAACGGCCCCACTATTGGGGGCACCGAGAGCGACTGAGAACTCGCTTCCTCAAGGGCGGTCACGAGCCAATGCCCGAGTACGAGCTGCTGGAGCTACTACTGTTCAATGCGATTCAACGAATTGACGTAAAGCCACTCGCAAAGCGCCTCCTGGCTGAATTTGGTGATTTGAACGGCGTCATTGCTGCGTCCAAGCATCGTGTAATGCAGGTCGAAGGTGCAACCGATTGGGTCTACTATCATCTCCGCGTGGTCGAGGCCTTTGGGCACAGAATGGCGCAGGCTCAGGTTATGAAGCGAGACGTAGTGTCATCATGGGAAGCACTAGTGACCTACTGCCGTACAGCAATGGCGCACCGCGAGGTCGAGCAATTCCGTGTTTTGTACCTGGATCGTAAGAACGCCTTGATTGCTGACGAAGAGCAAGCACGAGGCACTGTTGACCATGTGCCAGTCTATCCGCGTGAAGTTGTCAAACGTGCTTTGGAGCTAAACGCCAGTTCTCTAATCTTGGTCCACAACCACCCATCAGGTGACCCAACGCCCAGCAAGGCGGATATCGAAATGACTGAGCGCATTCAGGACGCCTGTGACACATTGGGCATTTTGATACATGACCATGTTATTGTCGGGAAAAAGGAGGAATACTCTTTCAAGAGCAACGGGTTTCTATAGAGATTTCCTCACGTGGCTCTTGAGGACGGAAACTTTATCGACTTATGAAATACTTGATATTCACCACTGCGCTGTTTCTGGCTGCCCCAGCTTTTGCGGGTTCCCTTCACGTCCGAGACGCTGACACAATCGTTGTAGACGGTACCCCTGTTAGGCTGAACGGCGTGGATGCGCCGGAACGAGGAACGCGCTCAGGCCAGGACGCAAAGCGCTGGATGGTCAACTATCTTCGCGGTAAGTCGATTTCCTGTGAATTGAACGGCGAGCGCACCCATGACCGTTGGGTAGGGGTTTGTTACGCGGATGGACAGGACATCGGAGCCGCTGTTATCGCCGCAGGGCACGCGCTAGACTGTCGGCGGTACTCAGGGGGCCGCTACAGGCACTTAGAGACGTCAGCAGCTAAATCACGGCTCAAGCGAGCTAGATATTGCAATTGAAGTAGAGTCCCCATTATGCATTCTATTGTTGGAATGAGATGTTGGGGACGATTTTAATGAAATACCGAATTTTGTTGGGCCTGCCTCTGCTTGCCACCGCCTGCACAGAACCCGCCCCATTTGTCACAGGATTCAACGGCAATAGTGTTGAAATACAGCAATCGACTTTTTTGGTTGAAGGTGACCCGTCACTTCCAGCAGTTCAGTCTGAGGCAATTAGAGTTTGCGGGAAGGTCGGGAAAACGCCCGAATACGCCAGCTCGACAATAGACTACAACAACTCAACAACCACGCACCTTTTCCTTTGCCTATAGTAGCTGAAGCTGAGACATGAAATCAGCGATCCGCGAATCCTATGAGCGCTACATGGCCAAGATTGAAGAAGAATTGGCCGGATGCGAGGATGATGAACGCAAAGCGGTGCTAGAGCAGAATCTAGAAATCGAGCGGGCGCTTTTGACAAGACTGGAGCAATAGTGATGAGCGTGGAAGGCGTAGTTGCGCTGCTCGGAATCCTTGCCGCAATAGCGCTCATATGGGTAGTATTTTCAATTGTTGGAGATATGGCTAGAGACCGTGGCCATAGCCCTTGGCCGTGGTGGATAATCTCGCTTTGCTGGTCACCTTTCGGATCGATGATTGTTCTCTGGCTGTTCTTCGATGTTGTGGATCAAGGCGAAGACGTTGAGGATCATGGTTAAGTAACGGAGATGCCCTCATGCGCCCTATGTTGCGTCACCAATGGTTTGGATCGTCGAGCGGGCCAACGCATCTCGAAGGACCTCTAAGCGGGAGGAATGACCCGGATTTTAGGGTCTGGCCCAACCATCCTTCTGGATACCGTAAAGGCAAGGGCGGTTGCGCATCGGCTTCCGTGATGTGAGCGAAGCCCACTTTTGAATAGAAGTTGATGTCGCCGTAGGTCAGGGCAACATCCAACCCACGATCCTTTAGTGCTTGCAGGGCATGTTTAATCAATCGCTGCCCTAGTCCTTTACCCTGTTGAGCGGTTGCCACCGCCACGGGCGCAAGAATGAACACCGTCCGATTATCATCGGCATAGGTCATTCGTGTGAAAATGATACTGGCTAAGACCTCTCCGTTCTCTATTGCCGTGAACACGTGCAGGTCGTCAGATGCAAGCGAAGTCAGCATATCGGCCACTAACGCCTTAATCAGTGTTCCAGCCTCGGGTCCTTCCGATGCGGCAAAGGTGTCGAAGAACATCGCAATGATGGCGTCGGCTTTGTCTACGTAATCAGTCGTAAATTCCATCGTCTATTCCCACTGGGTCCGACTTCTCACCCTCGCCAAACCGAACAATTTGCATCTCGTCTGAATTGTAGGGTTCCAACAGTTCAAACGCATCATCCGCGTTGCCGTCCATCCATTGCTCATAGTCCTCCGGCTTGAGGATGACGGGCATTCTCTGCGGGTGTATGGGCTTTACCAGTTCATTGGCCGACGTGGTGATGACGGTGTAGGTTGCAACTTCTTCGGGCCCTTCCTTGCCCAGGTACCGCGATGTTTGCCACATACCCGCAAATGCGAATGGCGGGCGGTCGTCATCGCCCTTCAGGGCAAACCAGTGATAAGTGGCTGGGTTTCTTCCTTGGGCCTCACAGAATGAACTGGCCGGAACAAGGCAACGCCTCCCTTCAAAGCTCTGCTTCCACAAACCGTTTGAGCGCACCTTGTCATCACGTGCGTTGTTCCAAGCACCGGGTTGAATAATTGCGCCGGTTTTCTTTGACTTCTTTGTCGTACGAAAACCCCAGCTCAGCGGGACCAGCTCTCGCTGGCCTTCGTCGCCTTTCCTGACCACAGGAGCTAAGTGCTTCGGGTAGATGGCTGGCAATGGTTCCGCATTCCCGAGCCGGTCGCGCTCTACGGCCACGTCAAACAATAGGCGCATCGCATCGGCAGGAATGGTATTGGAATACAGATTGCACATGTGAACGACGGTAGGCGCGATTTTACGTTTGGACAAGGTTTAGATGTTCGCTAAATGTTTCCCATGTCTGATTGGCCCAACCGAATTCCGTTTGACCTACACAAAGAGCTTGAGGCTCGAGCCTTAACCGACTGGGAAGCAGCTTTGCGTGCTTGGGCGAAGACGCACCGACTGAAGCTCAAATTGCAGTGGTGGCCTTCGCTTAGACGCCAAATAAGCGAGCTACACGCCAGACGTTACACTGCGGGAACACAGGATCATTGGGCGGGTATCAAGGAATGGCTTGAGCGGCACGATGTAGCGGCACCTGATAGGTTGCCGGGGTGGCCGGAGGTGGATTCGGTGAAAAACTAGTGTTCCGCCTATTAGCTGGTCGAATGCCTGCTTTGAGCCCAGAGTTATCTGAGAATAAGCTGTATTCTCGGTTCGCTTGACACGCGTCCGCCATCTGGCAAGTTAACTAGTATTTATTATGGAGGGTAATTCTTTGAGAAAACTGTTTGCGGGGATAGTAGCGGCAATTTTGACTTCAGTAATCCCGGCTTTCGCTCAGGATATCGCAGCAGGTTCCCGAATTACTGTGACTTCAGACTGGCACTCACAAAACGGGGGACCATACAGTCCAAATATCGTATCTTGCAATTCGAACAGCGGCTTGTGTCTGCGAGACACCAATACTTCTCCCGCAAACAAACCTATGACAAAAACTAAGAGTGGCTTGCAGGTCGTTTTCGCGGATTTTGGGGTTGTCTATATGTTCAGACCGGGTGGAAAGGGCACTTTCCACGATATGACCGGCAAGCAGACGGGGAAATTCAAGTGGACACAGTGACGATTTGACGGCTGAATGGTTCGCTCAATTACGCAACGTTGATGAATGTCCACTTCATCCGCATCACAGACACTGACGTAAACTAAGCGTTTTGCGCCGGTCGAAAGCTCAACCTTCAGGCTGGCACCAGACCGCAGCGAAGCTAGCAAGCAGGGCATTTTAAATTCAGTGGCCCTCCGCCATTTACTTCGGATATGCAAAGAAAGCGCTTCGGTTGTTAGCAAATCTATGGTTGTGCCAACTTTGCTCCAAAACGGCATAACTCAAAACACGAGACTGCCGCTTCGGAATATTTGGATCGCGGATGTAGACGACTTCCTTGTTTTCGTCGAAACCCATTACTACGAACGTGTGCCCATCGTCCTGATGAACATCGATAAGCACAGGGCGGCCCTTTTTCAGACTTTTCTTTATGTCTCGAAGGCCAGATTGAAACCCGGAGGATGTTTTGGGGTAAACACGAATTTTCCATCTATAACCGTACTTGCGAAGAGCATAGTCGGCATCTTTCCAATACGTGAACTTGCTGTTCCTTCGGCTTTCGGGTTTATGTCCTTCAGCGACTTTCTTGAGCTCAACGGGGTCAATATCTCCCCCAAAATACCGCACGACCATCGCTGCAGAAGTTGGGACGCACAAAAAGTCTCTTTGTCTAATATGGGGCACGTCCAACCTGACGTAGGAATTCGTTATAGCTGGGGGCGGCAGCTTTTGGTGTGAAACAGCACCTTCACGCCAACCAACTTCAGCGTACGCCAGGGATGAAAGAAGAATAAAAACTCCCAGAGACGATGCAGACCTAAAAATCAACTCTTCCTCCTTTTCTTAATAGTATTCGGACTATCCCGCTGCAGTCAAATTGAGCTAAGAGCCCCTCCACCATAGCTGTCATTGGGCGGGAATTCTCTAACTCGGCAAGCCAACTAGTATTTGTTTAAGCCAAACGTGAAGTTGATCAAATTCGTCTCTTGGTTTGTTGATACTATTGTGGTCGTGCCCAGGCCAATCTTTGAAAGTATGAGTGCAAGAAGTAAATGCACTTGACTGATCGACAACCAACGGCCCACGAAGGCCGATAAACGAGCCAGTTTTTTTTCCTTCGGAGGAGCAATGAACTGGGATTCTCTCGACGTTTTGTAAGCGCGACCATCTTCGCAACAGTCTTGTGACATAGTTACTATCCACGCTAGGCTCAAGTTGCGCAACAACAGGGCCATTGAAGCCAATCAAACGAGCCCAACTTGTTAATTCTGAACCAGCCATCGGAGTAGCAAAAGTCACTATGCTAAGCGTATTTTTTGCGATTTCAGGTTCTTGCAAAATCATTTCACGTACGACGATGCCGCCGAGGCTATGTCCAACAAAAACTAGTTTCTGACCCCTGGAAACGTTGTTTCTGAATGCGTCCAGAGACTTGGCTGCTATACCTTCCACAGGCAAACCGTCTCGCAAGAAGGATTCATAGTCAAGAACCGCTACATTGAACGCGTCAAGTTCGTCATCATCACTAACTATGTATGGCCAGTAACCTTTACTATTCTCATTGGTCCAACTGGATCTGGCATCACTCGTCAAACCATGAACGAACACGACAGTAATATTCGCATCGACACTTTTTTCTATGTAGCTGAACAGCGCCCGAGAATGAGCCGGTGATTGAGAGCCAAATACAAAAATCGCGGCCAAAAAAGCACTAAAAATATGCATTTGAACCCCCAAAAATATCTAAATGCTTTATGGTGCATTTGAAATTGCTTCTGGTCAAATGCTTTACTCAGTGAGTAGCTTCTCAATCTCACGAACCAATCGTAAATGCTCGTTGATAGCTTTCTTCATCTTTCGAGCCTCCCTGCTTCGCATGCCGTGTTTGTAGGCGGGGTTCGCTTTGCCGGGACCGTGGCCACCGCCAGCGCCGTGCATCCGACAAACAGACCAGCCTTTGACCGCTGGATTCTTGCAAGGAAGGCCGCTGCGTTTGGACTTCGCCGTGCATCGCCGGGCCGCATGTGCCTTTTGCATGGGGTTGGGGTTGTCTTTCATTTTTTGCTCCCCCCGGTCTGCACGTTGCCAACAATTGCTTGTCCGCCGTCCTCAACGTTGACGTGTTGAACAGTGACCGTTTTCCGCTACGTAAGCGAGCTTCCCGCCGTTGTTTCATCAAACTGTCACAATTCAAACATTCAGATTCGATAGCGGGTAAGTGCGGCGCGTCTTGAATGGGGTTTGCGATTGTAAATGAGGGGGTACGAGTTCGGCGCGTCGTACCCCAAAACTGTAAAATCAAATCCACTTCACATCCCATCGTAGTGTTACAGTCGCACCTACCTTTTTGCCAATAAGGATACCCATTTGCTCGAAACGGTGCATAAATTCCGCGCCTGTCTCACCATCTTTTCGCTCTAAGGTCTCTGCTTCTTCCGAACCGGATACACTAACGATGGCACGATGAACGGTCTCCACTAGATTTCGCGGGTATTCACCTTCTGTTGAGATGGAAGCACCGTGTCTGTCAAAGAACTGGCCTTCAGTGACAACGACCTTGAATTCGTTTTCTGATGCTGTTTCCAGTTTTTTGATACGCTTTCTCATGCTCATTTTGCTGCCTCCAAAGCCGAGATCCGGCGTTCGAGTTCGGTGGTTTCCAGCACGCGTCTGTACTGCTCCACCAGCCCCATAACCGTTGCGCCCTCCAATGGTGTCACTTCGCCCTGAGAAACCGCCTGTAAGACCGCCTGAGCGGCCTCTGAGGCGTCCTCAGCGGATTTGATAGGCTTGAGGTCGAAACTAACCGGTGCGTCCTTCCTCGTAGGCGCTATCCGCTCCAGACAGAGGCGCAGGGCAGTGCTATCGCCCTCTAGCGCCAATTCCACCGCTTTTTGGGTGATTGCATCAGACTGTCCCTCAAGCAGCTCCTCAACGGCGCGTGTGACCTTGTGACGTGCTCCTCGTGGTCTTCCTGAGTTACCAGTTGCGAAAGTGCCGTCCGGGTTTCGCTCGTCCGTAGTCCTGCCGTTTTTTCGGTTTGGTTCATCCGTCATTGCTCATGCCTCGCTTGTTGGATTGTTCGTTGTTTTCGGGCCGGAAGCCCCTTTTGACCGAAAGCGGTCAACATATGTAATTAATAAACCCCTCCCCCCGTGCACTAGGACGCCTCCTTTACTGTGAGCAGTGAATGGACGTTGGGCAAATCAGGGCGCATGCGCAGAAGCTGATAAGTCCGATGGCTGTGACCAACCGAGTACTCCTTCGCTACACCGAGAAGGCCTGCATGGCGGAGTGACGAGATAGCGTTTGAAAAACGGCGGCGTCCCAAACTGGTGTGACCTGCCTTCGCCATTCCCGCGTGGTCCAGGGCAAATGTCTTGCCAGCGATATGGCCGTGGTAGGCAAGGAGAGTTGCCAACAGCGCGATGGCATCGGATGCGTTGCTGTAGCCTGATAGCTTGTCCAACGCGGCGCGGTTCATGCGAAACTCACTGTCGCGGTCTCGGTACACTTTGCCCTCCAGCCTCTTGGTCCAGGCCCAGTCGGCGATTTTGCGAAGTTCAGTATCTGGCAACGTGGCAGGATCTTCGCATTCGTCATCACGGATGAATGCTAGGTTGCCGAAGAGCTCTTCTGGGCCGTCGACCGCCTCCACCATTCCGATTGCGGCAAGGCTCAATTCGCGGTTGCGGTTGCCTATCGTGATAGCTTCAGTGCGGAATTGCGTCGCGCCGGTTTCTAGTGGAAGCGCGGGCAAATTGTTCACACCCAACATTCCGACTAATGGTTGATATGTGCCTCCATCTGGTCGGATAGAGTGCGGTCCGACAACGTAGCTGCTTGAACCGCGCTTCACGTCTACAGGATAGCCCTCGCCACGTAGTTTGGGTGCCTGCCCGCCAACATCCCTGAAGTACAAATGCACTCCACGCGGGGTGGACACGTGGACCGGAGACGCCCCGAAGCGCGCCTCCATGTCCTTTACCAAAGATGGGCTGCGTTCGTCGCAATCGACAACTGCTAGGCCATCTAGGCGAACCCCAAAACAGGAGCTGCCTTTGCCGTACATTGGTCCTAGCACGCGCTTGAGTGGCAGGCGTGATGGATCGGCCAAGCTGAGAAGTGGGGACTTCCCGTCGATGCCACCTCCGAGCGGCAACAAGCTGTGTCCAAGAGAGTGAAGGCGGGACATTTCTTCAACCGGCACGCAGCCTGATTGGGTTTTGAGCGCTTCATGACGTCCCATCTAAACCGCCTCCGCCTTGCTGAGCGCATCAATGAACTCGGGTAGCAATTCCGCCTTGAAGGCGACACCCTGCTTGCCGGGTAGCATTTCTCCGTCTTTCGAGACGAAGAACACGCGGATGTTGATGAGGTCGTGCCCTTGGAAGTCATCCCGGCTGACGCGGAATTCCTCACGGCTGTTTTTCGGGATCTGGGAAATGAGGGCCATTAGCGGCCCTCCCCATAATGCAGGGTTGCGACAAGACGGGCTGCGGTCTCTGAGAGGCCATGCTTACGGCGAAGGGTTGATACTTGCAGGTCAACGGTTCTCATGCCGCTACCCCGCGCTCTTCGATCCGGATGACCTGATCCAAGAGGTTGTAAATACCGAAGCGCGCGCGCCCGGCCTTTGGATCTTGATCAAACCATACGGTCTCGATGTTGAGACCTTGTTCCTCTCGCAAGCCCATCACGAAATGACTCAAACGGCAGGGAGATGCACAATGGACGGGACCATCAATTAAGGCATCAATGATGCGACGCTTATTCTTGCTCACCCAGGTTTTTCGGGTCTCGCCAGCCTCATTGATGACCGTGTATTGCGCAGGTGCAGTTTGATCTGGAAGGTCACGCCATGTAGTGACCCATAGTGCGTTCTTTAGAAGTGTATCTAGTGTTTTGGTTCCCATATTTGGAAATCCTTAAGCTTGCGCTTTAGGTCAGAACACGTTACATTTCTTGCAGTCTTAGCCACCGACTGAAAACGAAATGCCCCGTGCCCATGTTTGACCCATGGTGCGCGGGTTTCGTTTACGCGGCAGATGCTTTTACTTTCGCATCAAACCAGCGGTCTAACTCGCCATATTCCAGCCGAGTCGCGCCACCAAGTTTGACGTACCGCAAGTTTCCTGCCTTCATCTCGGCGTACAGAGTTGCACGAGACATTCCGGTGTATCGAGATGCGCCCTTTATATCCGTGGCTCTAGGCCTAACCGAATGCCGTTGGCGCAGTTCGATACCGACAGATTTGACTTCTGCATTGTTACCCATCCTGCTCACCTCTGTGTAGCTTTGATGCACACAGGATGGTAGGGGCAAATTTCGCTGGGAACTTCGCCGAAACCTCGCCAACTTCGCCGTTGACGGATGAAGACAAAAAACGGCGAGGTTAGTCTTTGGGTTTCGGACCCGCCTTTGAGCCACCTTGAGGCTTTAGTTCACTCCATAGTTTACGTCCTGCCTCACGCGACAACCCATGGTCTGTATACCACTGGTTTCGTTGCTGGTCTGTGGAGAGAGGGTTGCTCCCTATCCAAGCGCTGAACGCCTGTTTGGTGTCTGCCTTTGTGGGAAACCTTTTGAGGGTAGCTCTCCGAGATTTTCCTGTGAGTGCAAGCTTTAGTTTATCCGCCTCAGTATCTCTGACGACTATCTGCTGTCCTTCAAACGCCTCAAGTCCAGTAACAAATTCAGGCGGGAACGTGTATTCTGAAAAGTTATGAGGGTCGGTTGTCAGAAGAATCCTCGCACCCACAAAGAGTTCCGGCTTCATGCCCTTGGCGGCTTCTCTGATGCGGTGCAGCGATACAACCCAGCGACGCATGTCGATGAATGCAAATTCTTCCCGACCCTCCCAGGAAATCCTGTGAAGTAAGTCGGTTGAGACTTGAGCAACCTGCATGGCGGTTGTGCAAACAGCGACCGATTGGACTTGAGCGCACTGCCTCACAAAATCCTGATTGCTAAACTCGGCTCTGCGGTAGTCCTCTGCAAGGTCATATAGCGACGTGTATCCGTCAGGACTGAACATTAGCCTGCCCTCTCATTTCAACCACATTTGCACTTTCCTGCGTAACCAACTCGGCCCATTTATCCAGCGCAACGGCGCGTTCAGCCAACAACTCGGCTTGATTGTAGACACGGGCAACTGCACTGGCCTTTGACGCTGTAGCTGCATGGTTCAAGACACGATCCACGACCGATTCAGATATCCCGCGCTCGGCCATATGAGTTGCAAACGCGGTGCGGAAATCGTGAAGCCGCCAAGGCTCGAAATCATCACCAAGAAGCTTATCAAGGCTTTCTTTCATGTCGCTCCACCCCGACACAGGGGTGCGACCTGTGGTTGTGAATAGATATTCCGGCGTAGCAGAAGTAACTGATATAGCAGGTGGCCTTCCGCGTTTTCGCTTTTTCTGAACCTCTCCACTCTCGGCTCGCCGCTGTTCAATCCGCTCAATCGCTGCTTGCACCTCCGCAAAAGCAGGCGGGGAAAGGTGCGTTGTATGCCCTCGGTCGTTCTTTTCCTGAGAAACGGACTTTTTGAAGCGGCTGTTTTCAAGTTCCAATTCTGCCAACTCAAGCCCGCCTATAGACCCCCGACGCTGAACAGTTAGTATGAGCAACCGGATCACCGGCCCCCACAGGGCTCCCAAGTCAAACGATTTGACCCAGATTTCCCGAACCTCATCCAGTGATAACACTCGGTCGCGGATTCTCTCCTTTGTGGCCCGCTCCAATCTACTGCCTGGGTCTTGGTCCGTATATTCCCTGTGCCACGCCCAGCGTGTCATCGCCTTGAGCGCCGCACGGATGCGGTTGGCCATTATCAGGCGTCCCTCTTTGGCCTTGTCGTCAATTGCCTTCTGCAAGATGGATCGCGTAAGACTTGGAAAGGGTTCGGATAGATGCGCTTCAAGCGCCAGTTCCAATTGTCGCTTGCGCTCATCGCCTGTTTTCAGGTTGCTGAGCTTCAAATCAGAATAAAGATTAATGACTTCCTGAACAGTTTGGATTCGAGCTGCTGCGCGCTCTTTCTGTAAGCGTTGTTCTTGAGCCACCAGAACCCGGTCAAAGCCTCTTGCCGCTTCGGCTTCAATTTCCAGAGCTAAAGAGCGGGCATCTGAAAGGCCGATCCCCCCATCCTCTCGCTTACCGGCAGGGGACCATGTGCAATAGGTGCCAAAGGTGTGCTTTCGCTTAGCTCCACCCTTAACGCGCTTCTCAAACATCCACACTGCGCGAGTCGGGTAAACCCTCAAGCGTAGGCCAGCGCGCTTCACATCGGATATCTCGATACGCCCGGTATCTGGCCGTTTCAGCTTAGATAGAAATCCGTGTGTGAGTTCTACTTTCACTGATAATTTCCTCTAGGGGACAACTGGGGGACAAGAAATGCTGGATACTAGTGGACGATTACGGACAACTGTATACGCTTTGTGATTGGGGGACAAGTCTCACAAAGTTATAAAATAAGGAGATTTTGGTAACAACTTGGATGGCGGCAACCTACCATGGACGGTCGTGGACAAATGGCAGATTTTGCACACCTCCTGACTTCTAATCAGCAGGTTGAGGGTTCGAGTCCTTCAGGGATCGCCATTTCACTCAAAAAACGCGCGGTTTGTCCGATCCGTTCTTCGCTTTGGAGGGGAAGGGTCAGAAGGGCTGGCTGAGGGGGTCGCGCCAGCCCTTCTTAAGAGGGTTACTGAGTGGTAGGTAAATCAGTAACCAATAATTAACAAACGCGCGCAGCGCGCGAAATTGGGGGATTCCCGTAGTTACTGCGCCGCAACGCGAGTTTCTGCGGTGTTCAAACGGGATAGATGCGACCTGAGAACAGCCGCTTCATGTGGCTTTAGAATAGGTGCAGCCGTCGGCCCATAAGCGTTGGGATTTCCGCGCAGCTCGGGGAAAAGTGACAGTATTTCAGCGCGCTGCGGGCGATCCAGCGCTCCGATCGAAGTCGGGGTCACGAAAAAACTCTCGCTGAGGACGCCTTCAGATCTGATGATCTGATGCTGATCGAACATAATATGCCAATAGCTGACATGCCCGCCTTCGCGAATCGATACTCCGTTCATGCCGCATAGGAACTTGGCTGCCACCAATGCGCGGGGCGCGCCAAACAGAAGCTCGGCTACGCTGGTGTCGATCATCATCCGGTGCTGCTGCGAGACGACTAGTTGTCTCGGGTTCCCCAGCGTGTTGGGGGCAAAGACCACAGGGGCAAAGCGCCCGGTTGCCGGAACGGATGTGCTCCCGATCCACAGAACTGGCTGCAGGCCGTTGTACCGTGTCCAGACCTTTTGACCGACGTGGATCTGCTGCACGGGAACCGAACCGTCGGCTGTTTCGATCAATGTGTCCTCAGCAAAGCAAGCCACATAGTCCGAATACAGCGAAGACCCCGTATTCGATCCCGCAACCTTGACGTAGGACGCCCCATCTATCAGCCGTTCCGAGGCCGCGAAACCCCAGACATCTGAGGTCACGCCGTTTTGCGAAAAGACATACAGCCGGATGACAGGTCCGGTTTCTAGACCGTTTTCGTCAAGTTGCCGAATGTCGATGAAGGATTCGGATTCCACAGGAGTACCATTGGCCACGATGCCACCGCCATCGGTGACTGTGTGACCAAAGGCCTGATCATCTTCGAACACATCTGGATTGCCCGAGGTGTCATCTACAGTGACCGTGGTTCCGCCGCCCGCCGTATATCGGAAAACAGTACCGTTCGGCGTGTCTGAGTTGTTGCGGATTGGCGTGCCTACAATCCCCGCGCTGGGGCTAGACGTTACCATCATGTTTTCGCTGTCGACCGAAAAGAAACTACGCAGAACCATCTAGTACACGTCATGATTGCTGTTGCTTTGAGCGGCCTGAACAGACCATTTGCGGCGCACCCTAGGGTGGTTCTCGACCCCGACCAATTCACGTCATCTTGAGCGTCAGGCTTATTTAGGCTTCGCGTATTCAATTGTTGTTGAGGTGACGACTGCATCGCCCGCAGACCTTGATCGGAGGACCGATGATAAAACTATTGCAACCGGTTGCAAAAAAATCCATTGTTGCGCCACAGAACAGGATTCGAGGGTTTGGATGTTGAAGGTTGGATTGCTGGGCGCCGGACGGATCGGGCGGGTGCATGCGCGGGCGATATCAGCCCATCCGGGCAGTGTGCTATGCGCGGTCTCGGATGCCATGGCTCAGGCGGCAGAGGATCTGGCCAGTGACCACGGCGCTGAGGTTCGAACCTCGGACCAGATCATTGCGGACCCAGAAATTGACGCTGTGCTGATCGCGACGCCGACAGACACGCATTCAGACCTGATCGAAGCCGCAACAGCGGCGGGTAAAGCTGTTTTGTGCGAAAAACCCGTCGATCTGGACCTTCAGCGCGCCATTTCTTGCCAGCAGTCGGTTGCGGCCCATGGTCAGCCCGTGATGATTGGTTTCAACCGTCGGTTTGATCCCAGCTTTTCGGCATTGAAAGCAGCTGTGGATACAGGCGACATTGGCAAGGCCGAATTGCTGTCCATCACCTCGTTTGACCCAGCTCCGCCGCCGGTGAGCTATGTCAAGGTTTCAGGTGGCCTGTTCCGGGACATGATGATCCACGATTTCGACATGGCGAATTTTCTGATGGGAGAGGTCCCGACAACGATTTCCGCTGTCGGGTCGTCGATCGTCGACCCAGAAATCGGCGCAGCCGGAGACGTGGATACCGCCGTTGTCACAATGACTTACGCGGATGGTCGTATCGCGGCCATCAAGAATTCACGCCGTGCGGCCTATGGCTATGATCAGCGGGTCGAGTTGCTGGGTTCCGAAGGTCTTCTGCAAGCGCAGAACATGCTGGAAAACACGGTTGTTAAGTCGACCACCGCTGGCGTTGTCGGCGCTAAACCGACCTATTTCTTTCTTGAACGCTACATGCCCGCTTATCAGGCCGAATGGGCCGCTTTTGTGGAGGCAGCGACCTCGGGCGCGCAGGTTCCGGTTTCGCTGGAAGATGGGGTTGCAGCCCTCGCCATGGCCGAGGCGGCAACGCTTTCAGCGCAGTCTGGTAGGCCGGTTCATCTGGCTGAAGTTTTGAAACCGGTTGCAAAATGAATGGATTTCCGGAAACTGTGCAAAGCTCCGCCGGTTTCAGGAGTGCAAGAGATTCGGTTCGTCCGAATGATTGGGGCTGACGCCTCGACAGAAAACAAACTGTTCTTATGGGAGGAGATATAATGAACAAGTTCGTAAAAGGCGCGTTGGCGGCCGGTGCCCTGGCGCTTGCCACCCCTGCATTTGCGCAGGAGATCGTGGTCGTATCGCACGGCCAGGCGAATGACGCATTTTGGAACGTGGTCAAAAACGGCGTTGAGCAGGCCGGTAAAGATGTCGGTGTGAACGTGGAATACCGCGCGCCCGAGACCTTCGACATGGTAGCGATGTCCCAGTTGATCGACGCCGCTGTCAATCAGGAACCCGATGGTCTGATCGTTTCGATCCCCGATGCGGATGCGCTTGGCCCGTCAATCGAACGCGCTGTCGCGGCGGGTATCCCGGTGATCTCGATCAACTCGGGCTCGGACGTGTCCAAGGACCTTGGCGCCTTGCTGCATGTGGGTCAGGATGAATTCGACGCGGGCAAAGCCGCTGGTGAAGCACTATCATCGATGGGTGGCTCGACCGCGATCTGCGTGAACCACGAAGTCGGCAACGTGGCGCTTGACCTGCGCTGCGCGGGCTTTGCGGAAGGCTTCGGCGGCGATGTAGAAGTGCTGCCAACCTCGAATGACCCGTCCGAGATCGAATCGAAAGTTGCGGCGGCTCTGGCTGCGAACGAGGCTGTCGACACGGTCATGGCATTGGGTGCGAGCTCCGCGGGCGAACCGACGGTTGAGGCCGTCAAGGCTTCGGGTCGCGATGTGAATGTCGCCTCGTTCGACCTGTCGGCGAACTTCCTGCAATCCATCGCGGATGGCGATGCGGCCTTTGCCATCGACCAGCAGCAGTACCTGCAGGGTTACCTGGCGGTGAACTTCATGGGTCTGCACGCCAAATACGGCCTGATGCCGGGCGGCAATGTGCCTTCTGGCCCGAACCTGATCACGCAGGACAAAGCTGCACAGGTTATCGACCTGTCGGCGCAGGGTATCCGCTAAGCCTTTTGGCCACACACAAAAGAAACGGCGCGACCTGCGCCGTTTCAACCGAATTGGGAGGACAATATGAGCCAGTCAGCGCCCGCCGCCGATGAAAGGGTCAAAGCCGAACCGTTTCTGACCCGGCAAATGAAACGCCCCGAGCTTGGCGCCATGGCCGGTGTCATTCTGGTGTTCATCTTCTTTGCGATAACAGCGGATGACTCCATGTTCACGCTGGCAGGGGTGATGAACTTCATGACGCCCGCCGCTCAGTTGGGCATTCTGGCCATCGGTGCCGCGTTGCTGATGATCGGGGGAGAGTTCGACCTGTCAATCGGCTCGATGGTGGCATTCTCGGGCCTGTTCTTCGGCGTTTGCGTGGTGACATGGCAGTTGCCTCTGATCGCTGCGATCCCGATGACCTTTGTCTTTGCGGCCATGGTGGGCGCGATCAACGGCAACATCGTGATCCGCTCGGGTCTACCGTCCTTTATCGTGACGCTGGCCTTTCTGTTTATCCTGCGCGGTCTGTCGCTTGTCGGCTTGAAAATGGCGACCGGAGGGTCAACGCAGCTGCGCGGCGTCCGCGACGCCACCGAAACTGACTGGCTGGCCCCGGTCTTCTCGGGAGAGGCCTTTGGTGGCCTGTTTACCTGGCTGGCCGAGAAAGGCGTCATCGACACATTCAAAAGCGGTGCGCCGAAAGTACCGGGCATTCCGGTTGAGATCCTGTGGTTTATCGCTCTGGCATTGGCCGCAACCTATGTCTTGCTGCGTACCCCCGCGGGGAACTGGATTTTCGCGTCGGGCGGAGACAGAACTGCTGCATCGAACTCGGGTGTGCCGGTGAACCGTGTGAAGGTGTCTCTGTTCATGCTGACGGCCTGTTGCGCCGCACTGGTGGCGATCATCACCGTGATGGATGCGGGGTCGACCGATGCGCGCCGTGGCTTCCAGAAAGAGTTTGAGGCGATCATCGCAGCCGTGATCGGCGGGTGCCTGCTGACCGGCGGATACGGCTCGGCCATTGGGGCGTTCTTTGGTTCGATCATCTTCGGCATGGTGGTCATCGGGCTGACCTATACCGATTTCGATCAGGACTGGTTCCAAGTGTTCCTGGGAGCCATGCTGCTGATCGCCGTTCTGTTCAACAACGCGATCCGTAAGCGCGTAACGGGAGAGCGCTGATATGACCGAAGATACCAAGTTCCACCACGGTGACGCCACTGATGCCGCGCCCATCGTCGAGATGAAGAATATCGAAAAGCACTTTGGCAACATCATCGCTTTGGCAGGCGTCAGCTTTGACGTCAAGCCGGGTGAATGCCACTGCCTTTTGGGTGACAATGGTGCGGGCAAATCGACCTTCATCAAGACCATGTCCGGGGTTCACAAACCCACCAAAGGCGAGATCTTTTTCGAAGGTAAACCGCTGCACTTCGACACTCCGCGCGACGCGATGGAGGCGGGCATTGCGACTGTGTTCCAAGACCTCGCGATGATCCCGCTGATGAGCGTGACGCGGAACTTCTTCATGGGGCGTGAGCCGACCAAGGGGAGGGGTCTGCTGAAACGGTTCGACGTCGAGGCAGCCAATGACATCTGCATGGAAGAGATGCGCAATATGGGCATCAACCTGCGCGGCCCGGATCAGGCCGTGGGCACCTTGTCCGGCGGCGAACGTCAGACGGTTGCAATTGCGCGGGCGGTCTATTTCGGGGCTAAGATCCTGATTTTGGACGAACCGACCTCGGCCCTCGGGGTGCGGCAAACCTCGAACGTGCTGGCGACCATCGATAAGGTGCGCAGCCAAGGCGTCGGCGTGGTGTTCATCAGCCACAACGTGCGTCACGCGCTGGCCGTGGGCGATCGCTTTACCGTGCTGAACCGAGGAAAAACGCTGGGCACTGCAAAGCGCGGTGAAATCACCCCGGAAGAGCTTCAGGATCTGATGGCAGGCGGGCAGGAGATGGCCCAGCTGGAAGGCTCACTGGGCGGAACGGTATAGCGCCGCGCCCTCGGGCATCTGACAAAATCGCAGAACTGGCCGGAATGGCCTTGTGTTGAAAGGGATCACAATGGACAAGACCGTCCGACTGACCGCAGCGCAAGCTTTGGTGCGCTATCTGGGTGCCCAGATGAATGAGGCCGGTGAGCCTTTCATCGCAGGTGTCTGGGCCATTTTCGGCCATGGCAATGTGGCCGGGCTGGGTGAGGCGCTGCATGGTGTCAAAGACACGCTGCCAACCTATCGCGGCCACAACGAACAGACGATGGCGCATTGCGCGATTGCCTATGCCAAACAGATGCGGCGCTCACGAGCGATGGCGGTGACCTCGTCCATCGGGCCGGGCGCGACCAATATGGTCACCGCTGCCGCGCTGGCGCACGTGAACCGCCTTCCGGTTCTTTTGCTACCGGGCGACGTCTTCGCCTCGCGCGGGCCGGACCCGGTGTTGCAACAGATCGAGAGTTTTGGCGACGGCACCATCAGCGCCAATGACTGTTTCCGCCCGGTCAGCCGCTACTATGACCGTATCTCGCGCCCCGAGCATCTGCTGACTGCTCTGCCGCGTGCCTTCCGCACAATGACCGACCCGGCGGATTGCGGTCCGGTCACTTTGGCATTCTGTCAGGACGTGCAGGCCGAGGCCTATGATTACCCGGAAAGCTTCTTTGAACCGCGCGTGTGGTTCCAGCGCCGTATTCGCCCGGACGAAGGCGAGCTGGCGCGTGCTGTGGCTGCGATTTCAGCGGCCAAACGTCCGGTCATTGTCGCAGGCGGTGGGGTGCATTATTCGGATGCAACAGACGCCCTGCAGAGCTTTGCTGAGACACACAATATCCCAATCACCGAAACGCAGGCCGGCAAATCCGCTTTGGCCTGGGATCATCCCCTGAACCTGGGTCCGATTGGTGTGACGGGCGGCGAGCCTGCTAATGACATCTGCAGCGAGGCCGATCTGGTGCTGGCCGTTGGCACGCGCCTGCAAGATTTCACCACCGGCTCTTGGGGTCTGTTTTCGAACCCCGCGCGCGAGATGATTTGCCTTAATACCGCCGCCTATGATGCCGAAAAACACGGCGCGATGCCGTTGCAATCCGATGCGCGCGTTGGCCTGCAGGAGCTGGGCGCGGCGTTGAAGGGCTACAATGCTGATCCTGTGGCAGACACTCTCAAAGCGGATTGGTTTGGCAAGGTTGACGCGCTGACCGATGCGCCGGGGGACGGGAACGCTCTGCCCACCGACATGCAGGTGGTGGGCGCGGTTCAGCGCGCCTCGCATGACGACACGGTGGTGATGTGCGCCGCGGGCACAATGCCGGGCGAGCTGCACAAGCTGTGGAAAGCGCCGCGGCCCGGGGCTTATCACATGGAATACGGGTTCAGCTGCATGGGCTATGAGATCGCAGGAGCGATGGGCATCAAAATGGCCCAGCCGGATCGCGACGTGATCTGCTTTACCGGCGACGGCACCTACATGATGGCGAACTCGGAAATGGCGACGGCGGCGATGATGGGCATGTCCTTCACCGTTGTGATCACCGACAACCGAGGCTTTGGCTGCATCAACCGCCTGCAGATGGGCACCGGTGGAGCTGAGTTTAACAACCTGCTCGATCACACTGTCCACGAAACCGCCTCGAACATCGATTTCGCGGCACATGCGGCGGCGATGGGGGCGACCTCGGTCAAGGTCAGCTCGATTGCCGAGCTTGAGGACGCGTTGGCCAAACGCGGCGACATCACAGGGCCTTACGTGGTGGTCATCGACACCGATCCTTACCCCTCCACCGAATATGGCGGCACATGGTGGGAAGTCGCGGTGCCCGAGGTCAGCACCCGCCCCGAAGTGAACGAAAAACGCGCGGCCTATGAGGTTGCCATCAAGGAAAGAAACACGAAATGAGCGTGAAAATCGGGATCTCTCCGATCGCGTGGCAGAACGACGATCTACCGGACCTGACCGCCGCATACACAATGGAACAAGCGCTGCAGGAGTCGCGTCAGATTGGTTACACCGGCGTCGAACGGGGCCAGCGGATGCCCAGCGATACCGAAGGGCTGCGCGCCTACCTTGAGGGCAACGATATCGCGCTTTGTGGCGGCTGGTGTTCCGGTGCCTCGCTGGTCAATGACTTCGCGTCGGAACAAGACGCGGTACGGGAACAGGTTGAACAGTTCGTGGCCCTGAACAGCCCGTGTATCGTTTACGCCGAATGCTCCAACACCGTTCAAGGCCAGATCGGGACGCCGGTCAATGACCGTCCGAAACTGTCAAAGGATGAGGTGCTGTCCTACGCGGCCAAGCTGACCGAGCTGGCAAAATGGATTGGTGATCAGGGCATGCCAATGGCCTATCACCACCACATGGGCACGATCATCGAAAGCGAAGATGACGTGAACTGGCTGATGGAGGGCTCAGGCCCCGAGGTGAAACTGTGTTTTGACACCGGCCACCTGCTGTTTGGCGGAGGTGACGTGATGGCGACCCTGAACCGCTGGGGCGACCGCGTGCATCACGTGCATTTCAAGGATATCCGCCCCGCCATCGTGCAGGACGTGCGGGAAAACAACCGCAGTTTCCTGGACGCCGTGATTGCAGGCGCGTTCACGGTGCCCAGTGACGGCTGCATTGATTTCCAAGCGGTCGCAAATGCGCTGAAAGCGATGGACTATGACGGCTGGATCGTCGTTGAGGCAGAACAGGACCCAGCCAAAGCGCCGCCCTATGAGTACTCTAAAAAGGGCTACGACCACATCGTTGACGTCTGCGGCAAGGCAGGATTGGAGATCGCCGCTTAGTACACCGCCCCAAGGGGCAACACCGAAGCCATGAGAAAGGAGAATGTCATGGTAAATCAAGAACTCGGATATGTCGGCTATTTTGACCGGGAATCCTGTGATCTGGATGAATTCAAGGTGTTGACCTCACAGGCCCTTTCGGCGGACGCGGTGCCATTTGCTGCGTCCGTAGAAAACAATGTGCCAATCTATGACATGCAGGCTTTGCGTCCGCTACTAGAGCAAGCAGACATGCGGCAGGCCTTGCTGGCCGAATGGGCTTGGGTTCTTGCCAAAACCGCAGGCGTCATCGCCCTGAAACAGGCGTATCCGGATACAAGTGTGATTGACCGGGCCACAGATGTATTCCGCCAGATCATCGAAGACGAACGTCAGGGCGGCGGGGGTGAGGGCGACCACTTTGCGGCCTCTGGGGCCAATGACCGGATCTGGAACGCGTTGCAGAAGCAGTGCCTGCGCGATCCCGAAGGCTTCGCGCTCTATTTCGGAAACACCTCGATTGCCGCCGCGTGTGAGGCTTGGCTTGGCCCGAACTATCAGGTCACGGCGCAGATCAACCAGGTGCGTCCCGGCGGGCAGGCACAGCAAGCGCATCGTGACTATCATCTTGGGTTTCAGACGGCAGACAGCGCAGCACGCTATCCCGCGCACGCGCATTTTCTAACGGCAGCTCTGACATTGCAGGGCGCTGTAGCGCATTGCGATATGCCGGTAGAGTCCGGCCCAACCAAGCTGCTTCCGTTCTCGCAGCTTTATGCGCCCGGATATCTTGCCTTCCACGACACGGAGCACTGCGCGCATTTCGAAGAGAACTACGTACAGCTGCCTTTGCAAAAAGGGGATGCCGTGTTCTTCAACCCTGCGCTGTTCCATGCAGCGGGCGAAAACCGCAGCGCGGACATTCATCGCATGGCAAACCTGCTTCAGGTGTCCTCGGCCTTTGGTCGGGCGATGGAGGCCGTGGATCGCCGCGCGATGTCCGAGGCGGTGTTTCCGTCGCTCATCACCTTGAAACAGCGGGGCGACCTGACCGCGACACAGCTAGAGGCCGCGATCGCCGCAACTGCCGAGGGCTATCCTTTTCCGACCAATCTCGACACGGACCCTCCGGTCGGGGGGAATGCGCCGGACAGTCAGGCGGATATCCTGCGCCGCGCTGTGGCCGAGGGGTGGTCCGAGGCGCAGCTTTCGAATGCGCTTTCGGCGCTGACCAAACGGCAATCCGCCTGAAATAAGAACCGGGCGGTCGCATAGACCGCCCAATACCGGAGACCAACATGGCAGATTTGCTCAAGAAACCATTCGGCACCCGTGGCAAGGTCCACGATATCACTCCGACCAGCGCCGGGTGGCGCTATGTCGGGTTCGGCCTCTACCACCTGCGCGCGGGCGACAAGGCGGCCGAAGTCACTGGGGATCGTGAGGTCATTCTGGTCATGGTCGAAGGCAAGGCGCAGATCTCCGGCGCTGGACAGGATTGGGGCGTTTTGGGCGACCGGATGAATGTGTTCGAGAAATCACCGCCTCATTGCCTCTATCTGCCCAACGGCACCGAATGGGAGGCCGTGGCCGAAACCGATTGCGTCATCGCCGTCTGCTCGGCCCCCGGCATAGGCGGGCATCAGGCCCGGCGGATTGGGCCGGATGGCATCACTCTGACCCAGCGCGGCAAGGGCGTGAACACACGCCATATCAACAATATCGCGATGGAGAATGAAGACTACGCCGATAGCCTGCTGGTGACCGAGGTGTTCACCCCGAACGGCCATTGGTCCTCATACCCCAGCCACCGCCATGATGAGGATGACTTCCCGCGCATCACCTATCTTGAGGAAACCTACTACCACCGCCTCAACCCGGCGAACGGGTTCGGAATTCAGCGTGTCTACACAGATGACGGCCAGTTGGATGAGACGATGGCGGTCTCAGATGGCGATGTTGTGACCGTACCGCGCGGACACCACCCTTGCGGGGCGCCCTACGGGTTTGAGATGTATTATCTGAACGTCATGGCCGGACCCTTGCGGAAATGGCGCTTTGTTGCGGCCCCCGAGGTCGAGTGGATCATGGAGCGTGACGGATGACCCCAGAATTTGCCACCTATCCCAGCCTGAACGGCAAGACCGTATTCATCACCGGCGGGGCTGGAGGGATCGGAGCGGAAACGGTTCGGGCCTTTGCTGCGCAGGGGGCCAAGGTGGGGTTTCTGGACCTCAACGCGGATGCCGGCCATGAGTTGCTTGCGGAGCTGGAGGGCGAGCATGCCTTTGCCCAATGCGATCTGCGCGATATCGATGCGCTGCGCGATGCGCTGGAGCAACTGACCGAGGAACTGGGCCCCGCGCATGTTCTGGTCAACAACGCGGCGCAAGATGACCGACATGACTGGCGCGAGGTCACCCCAGATTATTGGGATGAACGTATGGCGACCAATATCCGCCATATGTTCTTTGCCATTCAGACGGTTGCCCCCGCAATGATCGAACGGGGTGCGGGCTCCATAGTCAATCTGGGGTCGAATTCCTGGTGGGAAGCCGGCGCAGGTTTCCCTGCCTATGCCACCGCCAAATCCGCGGTTCATGGCCTCACCCGAACCATGGCGCGGGAGCTGGGGGATCACCGGATCCGCGTGAACACTGTTGTCCCCGGTTGGATCATGACCCAGCGCCAGAAAGACCTGTGGGTCACGCCCGAGGCGCTGGCAAAACAGGTTGACCGCCAATGCCTGCCGGACCCGATCGACCCGGTCTACGTGGCGCGGATGGTGGTGTTTCTGGCCTCAGACGACGCCGCCATGTGCAGCGCCGGGAATTTCATGGTCGAGGGTGGTTCGATCTAAAACCGCTACATCTTCAACATCGGAGAGCTTGGATGTCCCAACCTTTTCAACTGGCGGCATGCGCCGAAATGCTATGGTTGAACAAGCCCATGGATTGGCGTGCTGTCCGTCTGACCGAGATGGGGTTTGGTGTCGGGCTCTGGAACTGGCCCGATCTGGATCTCGCCAAGCTCGAAGCTGTGGGTGCCAAGTTTACGATCATGAACGGATATCTCGAAGGGCGTCTGGCGGATGATGAAGGGGCCGAGATGTTGCTTCGATCAGCGCGGGAAACAGCTCAGATCGGCAAACGGCTGAATGTAGATAGGTTGAACCTGCATGGTACCGGGCTTGGTGATGGCGGCATTCCGATCTGGCAACATGATGTTGTGAGCGGAGGCATGTGGCTCAAGGCACGCGATACCCTGAACCGTATCTGCGATCTGGCCGAGGAGGAAGGCGTTGTATTCACGCTTGAAAACCTAAACCAACTAGACCACCCCGGCTGCCCGTTTGGGTCCACAGCGGATGTGCTGGCACTGGTGTCTTCTGTTGACCGCCCTCAATTGCGTATCAACCTTGACCTCTATCATACGCAGATCGGTGAGGGGGATCTGATCCGGTGGTGCGAAAAGTGCCTGCCTTGGATAGGAGAGATACAGGTAGCGGACAATCCGGGTCGTTGCGAACCCGGATCGGGCGAGATCAACTACAAGATGGTCGCCAAGGTGCTTTCCGAACTTGAGTATCGCGGTCCGGTGGGGATGGAGGCCTTTGCTTCGGGCGAACCGGAAACAGCCCTAGTGGCGTTTCGGGCCGCATTCACCCTCTGACCCATTAGACGCCTACCGTTGAGGTGGCGCGCCGAAGGCCCGGATCACGGTGCGGGCGGCAGCCTCAACCGGGTCGTGTGTCTCTTTCAGGATGGTCACGCGGTCGAACCGTTCGGGGTCGCTGTTCACGGCGTTGCGTAGGGCGTTGCCGAAGGCCATACGCAGTTCCGTCCCGATGTTGAATTTGCAGATCGAGGTGCCTTTGGCCAAGCGCGTGCGCTGCTCGACCGGCACGCCAGAGCCTCCGTGGATCACCAGCGGAACCTCGGTCAGCGCGTCGATCCGGGCGATGCGGTCTTCGTCCAGACCGCCTTCCTTGTTCTGCTGCAGGTGGACATTCCCGACCGAGATCGCCATCGCATCCACGCCTGTTTCACGAGCAAATTGGGCGGCCTCCTCGGGGTCAGTTCCGTTCGAGCCTTCTCCGCCGGAGTAGCCCACGAACCCGATTTCACCTTCACAAGAAATCCCAGCCGCATGAGCCATTTCGGCAATCGCGGCGGTCTCGTCTATATTCTGCTGCAACGGTTTGCGCGACCCGTCGAACATCAGCGACGTAAAGCCACTGTCCAGCGCGATCTGGCAGTCCTCAAACGTGTAACCATGGTCCAGATGCGCCACCACGGGGACCAAGGCCCCCTCGGCCAGATGGCGGAACATTTTACCAAGGATGGGCAGGGGCGTGTGTTCGCGGCAGCTGGGACCGGCCTGCAGGATGACGGGCGCGTTTTCGGCCTCGGCAGCGGCCACATAGGCGCGCATGTCCTCCCAGCCGAGGGTCACCAGCCCACCGACGGCATAGCCCTGTTCATAAGCTGGTTGCAGGACGTCTTTCAGAGTGACGAGGGTCATTTAAACTTCGCGATCATGTCTTTGATGCCCGGAATCGTCTCGACCTGATAGGCATGGGTGGGTTGGAAATACTGCACCAGCGAGCGCTGCGTCAGTCCGCCGAGGATGGTGAAATAGTACATCTCATATCCCGGTAATACGCAGCAGGGATGATAGCCCTTGTCGATACAAACGGTTGAGCCATCGACAATGTGATAGGCATCACCCGGTTCGTTGTCTTCGCGCTGCAACATCTGAAGGCCCGAGCCCCAGTTGGGTTTGAAGCGGAAGTTATAGGTCTCGTCGTGGCGCGTCTCATCCGGCAGGCGGTTGGTGTCGTGTTTGTGGCTGGGAAAGCCTGACCAGCCGCCCTGACCAACGGTGAACAGCTCACTCACCAAAAGGCGGCCGACCTTATCCTGTTGTTTTTGACCTAGTATATGTTTGATCTTGCGATGCGTTTTGGTGTCGTCGCTGCCGTACTGCACGAGGTCATGCTCGCGCACATCGAACGGGTCCAGAACCTTGTCATACTTGGCCCCGGCGATGAAAACCTCGGCCTCATCCGACACGCAGACCAGCTGCGTTTTGGCGCCAACCGGGACATAGACGCCCTCTGGCTCACCATCCCACACGTCCTCGCCCCGGTTGCCCAGTTTGGCG
This sequence comes from Ruegeria sp. AG1, assembly GCF_056541705.1. Taxonomy (NCBI): domain Bacteria; kingdom Pseudomonadati; phylum Pseudomonadota; class Alphaproteobacteria; order Rhodobacterales; family Roseobacteraceae; genus Ruegeria; species Ruegeria sp. AG1. The sequence continues at coordinate 68,552 of NZ_JBQFYU010000017.1, forward strand.
AATTGCACGCCTTCGACGTCCACATCCACGGAGCCGGTGGCGGGGGCGATGCAGGTCTCATAACCCGGCACTTGGTATTCGAACGCCTCGCCGCGCTTGAGCTTGACGATGTTGAAATAGTTCAGCGGAACCAGCGGGTCGTCGACATCGACGATGGCTTTGTTTTGGTTGTCATGGGGCGCGATGTGCATGGGGGCCTCCTATTTGGTCGGGCCGGGGTGGTCAGCCAGAAACGCATCCAGCTCGGACGTTGTGGGCATGGCAGGGGCGCATCCGGGTTTCGAAACCACGATGGATGCACAGGCCGAGCCGCGCATGACGGCTTCTTCTAGCGAATAGCCAGCGGCGATTGAGGCCAGCAAACCAGCCATAAAGCTATCCCCTGCTCCGTTAGGCTTGACTGCGGTAACCGGGTAGATGCCCGTGTGAATCTCCTGACCGTTCATCATCGTGACGGCACCTTTTTCACCCATCTTGTATATGACGATGCGGCCCGGCTTTTCGGCCAATTCCTTGGCCTTTGCGAACCCTTTTTCGATGCCGCCGGCCATGAAGCCGAATTCCTCGTCATTGCCGACAATCAGGTCGCTGGCCTCTCCGGCCCGGGACAGGACATCGGCCGCAACTTCAGGCGATGGCCAGCTATAAGGGCGATAGTCGATATCGAAGATTATTGGCAACCCTGCGGCGCGGGCGTTGTCAAAAGCCCGAAACGTGGCACCGCGTGATGGTTCCGCTGCAAAGACAGTTCCGGCGGATATCACGGCTGAGAATGTCGCATAATCGATCCGGTCCATGTCCTCTTCGGTGACTTGGAAATCGACCGCCCCATTGCGGTAGATGACGTTCTGAAAATTCTCGACCCGGCTTTCATAGATCGCCAGGGATATGCGGAACTCACCGCCGACAACGCGGATGTAAGAGGTGTCGACACCGTAGTGCTGCAGGCGGTTCAGACAGAATCGACCAACTGCATCGTCCGAGACCGAGGTAACCAATGATGCCTGACTGCCGAGCTTGACCAGACCCGCGCAAATATTGGCCGAGGATCCGCCGAGATCGGCATGGAAAGTGTCGGCATCCTCGCTTTTGACGCCGATTGGATCGGCAAACATATCCATTCCGGCACGGCCGAAAACCGCAAACCGATTTCCTTTGATGCCCTCGATCAAAGCGCTCACGTGATGTTCCTCCGGCGTAATGTCGTTGGCAAAGTTTGGACCTTGCGTTGAATCGATTCACACGATACTGATTTTGCAACCGGTTGCAAATAGTATGTTCGGAGCCGCGACAGATGCCTGAAATCGGAATTGGAATTGTTGGTGGCGGCTATATGGGCAAGGCGCATTCTGTTGCCATGTCCGCCGTGGGCGCCGTGTTCAACACTGCTCTGCGTCCGCAGCTAGAGGTAATTTGCGCCTCGTCCCCCGAAAGTGCCGAACGGTACCGCACGGCCTATGGGTTCCAGCGCGCAACCGACGATTGGCGCGCCTTGGTCGAGGATCAGAAGGTGGAGGCAATTGTCATCGCCTCGCCTCAGGAAACGCACCGCCAGATCGCAGAGGCGGCCTTTGCCTTGGGCAAGCCGGTTTTGTGCGAAAAACCCTTGGGCGCATCGCTGGAGGACAGCCAGGCGATGACGTGTGCGGCCGAGGAAGCTGGCGTCGTCAACATGGTGGGTTTCAACTATATCCGCACCCCTGCCAGCCAATATGCGCGCAAACTGATTGCAGACGGTGAGATCGGCGACATCACCTGGTTCCGTGGTGAACATACCGAGGATTTCTATGCTGACCCCGACGCCCCTGCCACGTGGCGCACGACCGGCATGGCCAACGGCACGATCGGAGATCTGGCCCCGCATATGGTGAACGGCGCTCTGGCGCTGATCGGCCCGATTGCGCAGGTCATGGCTGATGTCGAAACCGTGCACCGCACGCGCCCGGGCGGAGAGGTCACGAATGACGATCACGCCCAGATGATGTGCCGCTTTGAAAACGGTGTGATGGGCAACCTCTATTTCAGCCGCGTCGCGACGGGTCGCAAGATGGGCTATGCCTATGAAATCTCGGGCACCAAGGGCGCAATCCGGTTCGATCAGGAAGATCAGAACGCCCTCTGGCTCTATCGCCGCGAGGGGCCAGAAGGGCAGCGTGGCTTCACCAAGATCCTGACCGGCCCCGCCCATCCGGATTATGAGCCGTTTTGCCAGGGCCCCGGCCACGGAACTGGCTACCAGGACCAGATCATCATCGAGGCCAAGGATTTCCTACAAGCCATTCACACTGGCAATCCGATCTGGCCGACCTTCCGCGACGGGCATGAGGTCAACCGGGTGCTGGCGGCTGCGCTGGCCTCGTCCGACCAACGGCAGTGGAAAAATATTGGCGATTTCTGATCGCTCTAGCTGCGTAAAATTGAAGAGAGACAAAGACCATGGCAAAGCTGAAATGGGGCATGATTGGTGGCGGCGAAGGCAGCCAGATCGGACCTGCCCATCGGTTGGGCGCGCAGGCGGACGGGATGTTCGAGTTCGCGGCAGGCGCTCTGGATCATCGGCCCGAGGTGGGTCGTGAATATGCTCAGCGGTTGGGTATCAACGCCGACCGCGCCTATGGCAGCTGGCAGGACATGCTGGCAGGCGAAAAAGACCGCCCCGACAGGATTGATCTGGTCACGATTGCCACGCCGAACTCCACCCATTTCGAAATCGCTAAGGCGTTTCTTGAGGCCGGCTTCAACGTCCTGTGCGAAAAGCCCATGACCATGACAGTCGAAGAAGGCGAAGAGATCGTGCGCGTGGCCGAGGCCTCGGGCAAGATATGCGCGGTGAACTACTGCTACTCGGCCTATCCGATGGTCCGGCAGGCCCGTGCGATGGTGCGGGCAGGAGATATCGGCAAGGTGCGGTTGGTCGTGACCAATTTCAGCCATGGCCATCATGGCGATGCGACGGATGCCGATAACCCTCGGGTCCGCTGGCGCTATGATCCGGCGATGGCGGGTGTCTCGGGCCAATTCGCCGATTGCGGCATTCATGCGCTGCATATGGCAAGTTTTGTCTGCGATGATCAGGTGAAATCGCTGTCCGCCGATATGGCCTCGACCATTTCCAGCCGCGAGCTAGAAGATGACGCGATGATCAATTTCCGCACCGAAGGCGGAACGGTTGGTCGCCTGTGGACGTCGTCCGTGGCGATCGGGCGGCAACACGGGTTCGACATTCAAGTGTTTGGCGAAACCGGCGGTTTGCGCTGGGCGTCTGAGCAGCCCAACCAATTGATCTACACCCCAGTCGGAGGGCGCACCCAGATCATCGAAAAGGGCGAAGGTGGTCTGCATGACGAAGTTCAGCGCCTGTCGCGCGTGGCCATTGCCCACCCCGAGGGCTTCCCGCTGGCTGTGGCCAATATCTACTGCGATCTGGCCGATGCGATCCGGGGTGAGGCCCGCGACGGTCTGCCCGGCGCCTCAGACGGTGTGCGTTCGATCGCCGCCGTTCATGCCGCCGTCGCGTCAGGCAAAGAGGACGGCGCGTGGAAAGACGCTCGTCCGCCAATGTTCCGTTAATCATGGACGGGGGCGCAGCGTGCCTCTCTCGATCACCCGACATGGGAAAATACGGGCCTCAGGGTATCTCTGAGGCTCTTTCAACATCTCCTCGACCAGATCCACCGAGGCGTTGATGATCTGCTTGATCGGCTGGTGAATGGTTGTCAGGTCCACACTTTCCCAACGGGACATTTCCATATCGTTCAAGCCGATGATGCCGATGTCGAGTCCCGGCGTCAGCCCATGATCCTTGAGGGCCGATAGCGCGCCAATCGACAGGATGTCATCGCCGCAGAAATACCCCTCGGCAGGGGTGTCGTCCAACAGCCGCAGCATCTCGGCCCGCCCGGCATCGAACGAGTAGTTCTGCGCGAAGGAATAGGACACTTCGAGGTTCGTATATTGCGCGGCTTCCTCGATGAACCCGCGATAACGGTCCATTGACGAGGTCGCATCCTTCGGCCCCCCAAGATACCCGACGCGTTTATACCCCCGGGCCACTAGCTCTCGTGCGGCCATACGCCCGCATTCCACGTTGTCGATACCAACCACATGTACCTCGGGCGAGGTGGCCGAGCGGCCAAATGTATGCACGACGGGAACCCCAGCGTCGTGGAACGCCTTGGCAAAACTGGGGGGCAATGTCGATGAGGCGACGATGGCCGCATCGACCGAGTATTGCCGCAACATCCGGACTGAATTGGCAGGCTCGGTCTCGTCGGTCAGGTTCACGATCAAAGGACGCAGTCCTCGTTCTTGCAGAGCGCGGGTGAACTGGTCGAATACCTCCAAAAAGATCGGGTTGTGGAAGTTGTTCGAGATCAGCCCGATCAGCTTGGTCCGCCCCGTTGTCAGCGACGAGGCCAGCGCATTGGGGCTATACCCAAGCTCTTTCGCGGCTTTTTCCACCTTGCTGCGGGTTTTGGCCGAGACCGAGGCCCCTTCGGTAAAGGTGCGCGACACGGCTGATCGCGACACACCCGCCAGCGCGGCAACATCTTTGAGGGTGACGCTCATGGCAGGTGCCTTGCAGGCAATTGGGCGGGGAGGGCGATGGGTAGTGTCATGGTGTCAGTATTATGCACCAAGACCGCATTGCTGCAACCGGTTGCAACAATGCCTCAGGAATATCGGTCTAGGAGGTGCGTCTTTTAAATGAAGGATAGTGAGTCACTAGAGCACCGAACTACCGTGACTTCACCTTGAAGCTCATTTTTTAGCAGCGCTTCAAAGACGCCGGTCGTGGCGTGACGTACTCTTTCAAAGCAATACTGGTTAAGGTTTCTCGGACTTTTAGTCTGCAAACCTGAGACCGGTCACCGAGCTACGTCATGCCACCTCTGATATACGATCTTTCGGAGGTCAGGATTGGCGCAACTGAGTTATGAACGTGAGTTAAGGCTGAAAACCTTGCCTTTCATTTGGTGTACGCAAAGAGTGCAGGCTTGTGTCTGTTGTTGCTGGGTTTATTGCCTTGAAACTTGGCTTCAGCGTTCCGTGGGGCCTCTAAATCTGTTGTCTGAGATTTTTCTTTGCTCTTGCCTGAGCCTAGGCAGTAAGGCCATCAGTCCGCCTGTCATGTGTTCTTGCGTGGGATCCTTTGAAGCTCCGTCAAACGCAAGGTTGTTGATCACCAGTCCCGCGTCTACTCTTTGCCTCATGAAGTACCTGATCATATCGGGCACGTCTTGGTCGCTACGTCCTAAGCGATCCACCCAGCGGTCCAACAGTATGTTTTGATAGCGCACTCTTCTCATTCAATAGACGGGTTTGATGCCAAGCGCGTGATCAAGCGCCAGCATTTGCGTGCCGTTGACTACAACTTCTCATAGGAAATGGTCGTCGAAAGTAATGATGCGGCAGTTCACTGCGTTCGCATGAACTCAAGCCATTTAGTTCGCAAGCGGACATTGACTGTTTTGGGTGCTGTTCTTGGAAAAGCGCTTTTCATTCAGGCCAGTACTCTTATCGAGTTCTTCCCTGATTTGAGAGAAACCAACCCAGTTGGCCAAATCGGATGCGAAACTTGGTCTATTCCAATGAAACCCACAACACTCTAGCGTCTTCCTTGCTGGTCGAGATGCAGCCGTGACCCATTCCGCTGTCATAGTAGAGCGAGTCTCCAGCTTTCATGTTCAACGGGCGATAGTGCTCGGAGACAAAGGTTAACTCTCCACTGATCACATACATGAACTCTTCACCTGAATGTCTGATCCAGTTCTCGAACTCGGACACATCACGGGCTTTGATCGTTGCGATATACGGCAGCATTCGCTTGCTGGTTAGTTCAGGGCAGAGCAACTCGTGCAGATATGTCGGTGTGTCCTTGATCTCGCCCTGGCCTTTTGGAGTGTAATCGCGGCGGCCCGAAATACCACTTTGACCTGATTGCAGGAACAGCTGCGGGGTGCTCATTTCCAGCGCTTGGGTCAGTCTGCGAACAATATCGAAGCTGGGTCGCGTCTGGTTGTTTTCGATCTTGGAAAGTGTCGAGCGACCGATTCCCGCCGCCCGTCCGGCTTCCTCCAACGTCCACCCTTTTGCACGGCGCGCATCCCGGATTGAGCGCCCCAAAGCAGCGCCTTCGTCCTGTTCTTCCGGCCCGACGGCGTCGTTCAGGCTGTCATCAACCATAGAAATCTCCCTGATTTTCCGCAGGTTACCGATTTCCCCATCCTTACACAACTTCACAAGTACGAGATATATGTTGCCTTGAGTATCCGATTTCCACTATAGGAAACAAAATTTCGTACTTGGGATTCGAGTATGGAGGAGGGAACATTGTTTACAAAATCACTCAAAGATGCAGATCCGGTTATTGCTGCTTCGATTGCACGTGAAGGCAAGCGCCAAGCAGAACAGATCGAGCTTATCGCGTCCGAGAATATCGTCTCGCAGGCTGTGATCGACGCTCAGGGTTCTGTTCTCACGAACAAGTACGCGGAGGGCTATCCCGGTCGCCGCTACTACGGCGGTTGCGAATATGTGGATGAGGTTGAGGTTGAAGCGATCGAACGATTGAAGAGGTTGTTCGGCTGTGAGTTCGCCAACGTTCAGCCACACTCTGGCGCGCAGGCAAACGGAGCGGTGAAGCTTGCGCTGCTCAGCCCCGGTGACACAATCCTTGGCATGTCGCTTGATGCCGGTGGTCACCTGACGCACGGTGCTAAACCTGCGCAGTCGGGCAAGTGGTTTCACCCGGTTCAGTACGGCCTGACGGAAGAGGGGCTGATCGACTATGGCCAAGTCGAAGCGCTGGCCAGGTCTGAAAAGCCAAAGCTGATCATCGCGGGCGCATCGGCCTATTCGCAAAAGATCGATTTCGCTCGGTTCCGCGCGATCGCGGATGAGGTTGGCGCCTGGCTACTGGCTGACATGGCGCATATCGCGGGTCTAGTTGCGACCGGGCTGCACCCCTCGCCAATTGGTCATGCGCATGTGGTCACCTCGACGACCCACAAAACCCTGCGCGGTCCGCGTGGCGGGATCATTCTGACGAATGACGAGGCGTTGGCGAAGAAGATCAACTCCGCCGTGTTCCCCGGACTTCAGGGAGGTCCCTTGATGCATGTGATCGCGGGTAAGGCCGTCGCATTTGGCGAGGCGTTGAAGCCAGAGTTCAAGGACTACATGCAGCGTGTCGTCGACAGCGCCACTGCTTTGGCAAACGTCATGATGGCGCGTGGTTGTGATATCGTTTCGGGCGGCACAGAAAACCACCTTATGCTGGTCGACCTGCGACCACTTGGTGTTACCGGCAAAGATGCAGAAGCCGCGCTCGAGCGCGCCGGGTTCACTTGCAACAAGAACAGCGTTCCGGGTGATCCGGAAAAGCCGACGATCACAAGCGGTATCCGGCTGGGAACAGCCGCTGGATGTAGCCGTGGTTTTGGGCCTGATGAGTTCACTCAGATCGGCCATTTGATTGGCGACGTTCTCGATGCGCTGCGTGAGTCTCCTGAAGGCGATGCAACCGTCGAAGCCGAGACCCGCGCAAAAGTCCGCGCTCTCTGCGCCAACTATCCAATCTACTGAAAGAACACCCAATGAGCATTTACGATCTCATCGTCATCGGGGGCGGCCCCGGCGGTTATGTTGCTGCGATCCGCGCGGCTCAACTGGGTATGAAAGTGGCTTGCGTGGAAGGGCGTGGGGCGCTGGGCGGAACCTGTTTGAATGTGGGGTGCATCCCCTCCAAAGCGTTGCTGACCTCCTCGGCCAAATATGCCGAGCTTGCACATCTCTCCTCCCATGGCATTGCGGTTGAGGGGGCCAGCATCGACGTGCCGTCAATGATGGGGCGCAAGGACAAGATTGTTGGCGATCTTACCAAGGGCATCGGTTTTCTATTTAAGAAGAACGGCGTTGAGCTGATCGAAGGCTGGGCCCGTATCCCGGCGGACGGGCAGGTGCAGGTTGGCGACGATATCTATGAGGCTAAGAATATCCTGATCGCCACGGGGTCTGAGCCGACGCCGCTGAACGGTATCGAGATCGATGAGCAGGATGTTCTCAGCTCAACCGGTGCCTTGGCGCTGGACACGGTGCCTGATCATCTGGTTGTCGTCGGGGCAGGGGTGATCGGGCTAGAGCTGGGTCAGGTTTGGGCACGTCTTGGGGCCAAGGTCACAGTGGTTGAGTATCTGGACCGCGTTCTGCCCGGTATTGACGGTGAGATTGCGAAACTGGCGCAGCGCGCACTCAGCAAACGCGGCTTGAAGTTCCAGTTGGGACGCGCGCTGAAGGCCATTGAAAAGTCCGAAACCGGATTGACGCTTACTCTGGACCGGGTCGGCAAAGACAAGGAAGAGGTGATCGAAGCCGACAAGGTTCTGATCGCCGTCGGACGCCGGCCCGTCACGCGCGGGTTGGGGCTGGAAGAATTGGGGATAGCTCTTGACCCGCGCGGCTTTGTTCAAGTTGACAACAGCTTCCGCACATCGGTTCCCGGCATCTATGCGATCGGGGACTGCGTCCCCGGACCGATGCTGGCCCATAAGGCCGAGGAAGATGGCATTGCCTGCGTTGAGATGTTGGCGGGGCAGGGCGGCCATGTCGATTACAACACCGTGCCGGGTGTCGTTTACACGGACCCTGAGGTTGCCTCGGTCGGTATGACTGAAGAGGCACTGAAAGAAGCCAGTAAAGAATACCTGGTCGGCAAATTCGCTTTCATGGCCAACTCGCGCGCGCGATCGACCGGAGAAACCGACGGCGCGGTCAAGGTTTTGGCTGACCCGAACGGCAAAATTTTGGGCGCGCATATTTGCGGTGCGCATGGCGGTGATCTGATCGCGGAACTCGTTCTGGCGATGACCAAAGGTGCTACCGTCGCCGAGGTCGCCTCCACCTGTCATGCACATCCAGCTATGGGCGAGGCGGTCAAAGAAGCCTGCCTCGACGCTCTGGGCCGCGCGATCCACGCTTAAGAAGGAGCCGCCAGATGACCATCCAGCTTCGCCCCCGCCACCCCGAAAAAGCCAAGAAGGCAGATAGTGTCATTCCCCGCAAGCCCAAGTGGATTCGCAAGAAAAAGGGCGACAGCACCGAGTATTATGAAACCCGCCGCTTGATGCGCGAGCATAACCTGGCGACGGTTTGCGAAGAGGCCGCCTGTCCCAATATCGGCGAGTGCTGGTCCAAGCGCCACGCCACCATGATGATCATGGGCGAGGTTTGCACGCGTGGCTGTTCCTTCTGCAACGTGGCCACCGGTCGACCGGATGCATTGGATGTGTTCGAACCGGGCCGTGTCGCGGCGGCCGTCAAGAAGCTGGGGCTTCATCATGTGGTGATCACATCAGTCGATCGCGATGATTTGGAAGACGGCGGGGCCGAACACATCGCGCAGACCATCCGAGCGGTGCGGCACCAAAACCCTGAAACTACCGTCGAAGTTCTAACTCCGGACTTCTTGGGAAAAGGGACTTCTGCAGATCTGGTATTTGAAGCAGCGCCGGACGTTTTCAACCACAATCTGGAAACTGTGCCGCATCTTTACCCGACGATTCGTCCCGGCGCGCGGTACTATACGTCTTTGCGCCTGTTGGACGATGCCAAGCGCGCAAACCCTGAGATCTTTACGAAATCCGGCCTGATGGTCGGCCTTGGTGAAAGCCTCAGTGACGTCCGCCAAGTGATGGATGACCTGCGCGCCGCAAATGTCGATTTCCTGACAGTCGGGCAATACCTGCAACCGACCCCGAAACATCACCCGATCGACCGGTTCTGGTCACCGGAAGAGTTCGCCCAGCTGGAGCAGATCGCGCGCTCCAAGGGCTTTCTACACGTGTCGGCCACCCCGCTGACCCGTTCGTCGTTCCATGCGGACGAAGACTTTGCCGCCCTCAAGCAAGCTCGCCAACGAGCAATTGCTGCCGGGGCATAACCAGACGCACTAGGGAGGAATACCATGGAAGCGTTAAATTCAATCGTAGGGGCCATCAATGGCGTCGTGTGGGGGCCGCTGATGCTGGTGCTCATCCTTGGCGTTGGCTTCTTCCTGCAGGTCGGGCTGAAATTCATGCCGATTCTGCGCATTGGCACGGGCTTCAGCCTGTTGTTCAAAGGCCGGGAAGGTCAGGGCGAAGGGCAGATTAGCCCATTCAACGCGCTGATGACCTCGCTGTCGGCAACCATCGGTACAGGTAACATCGCTGGTGTGGCCACTGCTGTCTTCCTGGGCGGTCCAGGCGCCTTGTTCTGGATGTGGATGACCGCCCTGGTGGGCATGGCCACCAAATACGCCGAAGCTGTCTGCGCCGTGAAATATCGTGAAAAAGACGAGTTGGGTAACTATGTCGGCGGCCCGATGTACTACATCAAGAATGGACTCGGCGCGAAATGGGCGTGGCTGGGTGTAGCATTCGCCCTGTTCGGCGCGATCGCCGCCTTCGGCATCGGCAACGGCGTGCAGGCCAACGGTGTGGCACAGGTTCTTGAAGCAAACTTTGGACTGAACACCTCGGTCACCGGCGTTGTTCTGATGGTTCTAACGGCAGCTGTAATCCTGGGCGGTATCACTCGCATCGGTGCGGTTGCCGGTAAACTGGTTCCGTTCATGGCTGTTGCTTACATCATCGCGGGCCTGCTGGTTCTGCTGATCAACATCGGCAACATCGGACATGCGCTGTCGCTCGTCTTCACCTACGCGTTCACTCCGTCCGCCGCAGAGGGCGGTTTCGCGGGCGCTGCCGTTTGGGCCGCCATCCGCTTTGGTGTGGCACGTGGTGTGTTCTCGAACGAAGCCGGGCTGGGTTCCGCCCCGATTGCGCACGCCGCAGCCGAGACCAAAGGTCCAGTAAACCAGGGCCTGATCGCGATGCTGGGTACGTTCATCGACACCATCATCGTCTGCTCGATCACCGGTCTGGCGATTATCGCGTCGGGCGCCTGGACATCGGGTGAATCCGGTGCGGCACTGACCAGCCACGCGTTCGAATTGTCGCTGCCGGGTATCGGCGGGTATCTGATCGCCATCGCTCTGTCGATCTTCGCCTTCACCACCATCCTCGGTTGGTCCTTCTACGGCGAAAAATGCGTCGAGTTCCTGCTGGGTGTGAAATCCCTGATGCCCTACCGCGTCCTGTGGATCGTCATGATCTACTTCGGCGCAACAGCAGATCTGGGCTTCATCTGGCTGCTGGCAGACACGCTGAACGCCATGATGGCTATTCCGAACCTGATCGCCCTGGCCCTGTTGAGCCCGATCGTCTTCAAACTGACGAAAGAGTTCTTCGCCTCGGGCGGCCAGTCCGAAGAGCCGGAGGCAAAACCTGCCGAATGAGCTCGGCCCGACCAAAACGGGGGGCCAATTCGGCCCCCCGCCTTTGAAACAGAATTCCATATCTCGAGGAGAGACGTGATGGCCACGAAAATCCTGCTGCCCATTGATCATACCGACGACCGTTCCTGGAAACTGGCTCTGCCGGTCGCTTTGGAACAGGCGAAATTCTACGGTGCCGAACTGCACGCGGTTGCCGTCATCCCCGAGATTATCCAACTTCCGAACCTGCCCGCGAACTATGGCGCCGGAGCAAAGGATCACGTCCGCAACGCGGTTCAGGCCATTCTGGACCACGGCGATGCCTCCGATGTGGCGATCCACATTGAAGAAGGCAGCGTTTACCGTGAAATCCTGAAACTCGCCTACAAAGAGGGATTTGATCTGATTGTCATGGCCTCCACCAAGGGCGATTTCCCGAACTATGAAATTGGCCCGAACCTGGCCCGGGTGGTGCGGAATGCGCACTGCACCGTGACGGTCGTTCGTGACCAATCCCGCTGATTGAAAGGTTAGAAAGATGACTTCACTGAATCGCACTCCACTTTACTCTCTTCACGTTGAGTTGGGTGGAAAGATGGTTGATTTTGCGGGCTGGGAGATGCCTGTTCAATATCCGTTGGGGATTATGGGGGAGC